>JBBQIQ010000128.1:0-11744 GCA_038325075.1 Bacteroidales bacterium
TAGTATTGGAGTGCATATCGTGAATAACAAGTCTGATTGGTATGCTGCTCAAAAAGAATTAAACTATGATAATCTAAAAAGTATTTACCCTAAAGAAGTAATGGATGCTTCTACTTTTATTATAGAAGAATACATAGAAGGGGAAGAATTTGCCATAGATGCCTATTTTAATAATGATGGAGAGGTAGTTATTCTAAATATTCTACATCATATGTTTTCTTCAATTACGGATGTAAGTGACAGGGTTTACTCCACTTCTCAAAGCATAATTCGTAAGTACAAAGAAAGCGTTGAAGAGTTTTTAAAACTCATAGGTAAAAAAGCGGATTTGAAAAACTTTCCTTTACATGTAGAGGTTAGAATTGATAAAAAAGGCGTAATAAAACCAATAGAAATAAACCCGCAACGATTTGGAGGGTGGTGCACGACCGGAGATCTTTCGTGGTATGCATTTAAGTTTAATTCATACCAATATTTCATTCAAAATAAAAAACCGAATTGGGATGAAATTTTCAAAAACATGAAAGATGAAATTTATAGCATTATTTTATTAAACAATAATTCAGGTTTTAAACCATCGGAAATTTCTCATTTTGATTTTGATACGCTTAAACAAGATTTAGAAAATGTATTAGTTGTCAGAAAATTAGATTTTAACAAATACCCTGCATTTGGGTTCTTATTTACTGAAACAAGTAAAGGAAATGAAAAAGAACTAAAAGAAATACTAAATTCTGATTTAAGTAAATATATTAGAAAATAGAAATTACTAAGGCTAACGAAAAATATAGTGCATTTGGCAGACAATGCTAAATATGAAGATGATAGCAATAAATAAACAAAGTAGCAAACTTGAAATTTGGAGCGTTGAAATGCCAAACGAACCATATTCAAACCCGTTATAGCGCATTAAATCAGACAGAACTGCACAAATAAAAGATTAGCATGAAAAATATATTGATTCTAATGTTAGTATTCGGATTCACTATTAATTTGTTTGGTGATATCTGGAGAAATCCTGAGTTAACGGATTACTACTCCGAGAATGGACAGTATATGTTACGAGTCTTCCCGACTGAAATACCAGAAAACTATTCAAAGTGGAGAGTTGCAAAACCTAAGAAGAAAGATAAATTTACAGCAAAAGATACCACGATTATTAGATGTCATGCTATTCTTTTTAAAACCACCGATTCTGACACTACTAACTATTTGGGAGAAAAAACTGATTAATCAGATTTCTCCAGTAATAGCAATTGTGGCTTATGACGGTAGCTCGGTTGTGACTTTTGACAACTGGCACAGTAACAGGATATGGAATAGATGTAATGGTTGCTTATGACAAGGCATGTGGATTAATAGAGAAATATAAGCTTGAAAATTTCTCACCAATACCGATTAATAATTATGAAATGCCAATTTCTTCACTCTGGTGGAGATGCGGAGTAGAATACATTGACAATAACACCGTTGAAATTTGTTTTAAAGATGAAAGTGAAAAAATTAAACTACGCTACAATCGAGTAGACAGCCCCGCCGGTAGTCAACCAGCAAGTGCGTCCTTCGGCTTGGTTCGGCTACGCTCACCAACCATCGCTCAGGGAAAACCAGGCGGGCCTCGTATACAGTCCCGCGTCTGCGGGATTAAGATGTGGGTCAATTTTCTCATACTGAAAGCATCTAAGACAGTCTAAGGTAATCGTAGTAACCAGAATAGAACTCTACGAATAGTCATGCCTATTTTATTGGAATTCGTGAGGGCTTCGCCGTTGAGCGACAGCCCAGCCGCCTCCCGATATAAAATCGGGACAGGCTATGCGGGTTCTGCTCCATGCATAGGCATGATCCTGATAAACGCCCAACCGAATCAAGTTCTTACTTTTCCGTTCGGGCTTCTTCTCCCGCCGCTGACGGGACCATATACAGTATCTTAGCCTGCTGCAAACCCAACTGTCGAGGCCTTTGAGTTTCCCGTAAATACTTGCCAACCTGAAGTAAATCCCGTCGTTCTTTCTGTAGTAGCTACTACTTAATAATATGTGAATAATGTAAATTATTTAATGAATTATGTAACGCACCCGACCGGTACTGAATTTACCTTTGTGCTGATCTAAAAATATTCACTTTTGTAAACAAAAAGAATTAAAATGAAAAAAAGAAACCTGTTTTTGGGAGTAGCTTTAATTGCCATGGGATTCACATCCTGCAATGATAAAAAAGCTACACAAGCCGAGGAATCGGTAGCCGCTTATGCTGATTATGTTGATTCGGTTGGAAACATTCCGGCAGATGAGGCCAGGGCAAACTGGCAGGCAATCGACGATTCATATCAGTTGAAAATCAGCAATGCAGAAGTAGCTTTGGAAAATCTGAAAGATAAAGAAGAGGCACAGGCAAGGATAAATGAAAGCAAAGCCAAATACCAGGCATTGGAAGCTGAAATGATAGCTGCAGCCAATGTGAATTCAAAACAGGTATTGAGAAATGCTCTGTTTGGAGAAGGTCAGATTGGAGACGATATGAATTTTGACTGGGTTAACAAAGATAACATTCTGGCTGTTTATGATCAATTTGTCACTGTTGCTGATGCCAATAAAGACGCCTATTCCCGCGAAGATTGGGACGAAGTAAAATTACTGTATGAAGGACTTGACAGCAGGAAAAATACGGTTGAAAAAGAAGGACTAACTTCTGAGGACAACGGAAAGATTGCTTCATTAAAAGTAAAGTTTGGCCCAATGTTGAAATTTAACAGAATTGGCGCTAAATCTGATGAAATGCAGGAAGCAAAAGAATAGTTAATCATTATCCCGGTTAAAAAATGGCAGCCAGCAACGGCTGCCATTTTTTATTGAATTCGGGAAGAGAGAAATAATCAAAAACATAAGTATGTCCCGGCATCTTTAGATAACTATTCCATAATCCTGCTGAATGGAATAGTCATTGACCGATGAGATTCCAGCCATTATTGAACCATGAATCTTAGCCCCAAACCCGGCTTTTGCATGGCTTTTACCCTTTACAATTGCATTTCTTTACCTGGGGTACTTATAGATGCAAAATATAAAATTTCATTCCATTGAAAAGTACATACAAATGAGATTGGAAATTATTTGGGAGGATAATAGGTAATCCGGGGTATAATGGAAGATTAATGAATAAATAGGGTCTGCTGAAAAAATCAATAAAACATTACACGTTTTACGTTACGGTGCGCTGCACCTTAAAATCTTTTTAGTCTGCAATTTGCTACCAATGTTTGACTTCGTCGAGCCCTGCGGGGTTCGCCACTCTGTGGCTATTCAATACCCAAAAGGGGTGAAATTCTCAATCCGGTTTTTTGATGTTATCGCCATATTTCCATGCTTAGAACACTTTTTAACCTTGTAATTATTTTATTTCCAAGAATATAGATATTTTTCAGCAAACCCTAAATATCATTCAGTATTCCTGATGGTGAATCCACTTTTAACAAAAATACCGCGATTTCAAATAACCTTACATTCCATATTTTTCTAAGAATCTTTTAAAAAGGATCACTGATAAAATAGTTATTACCGGTTTTATCAATAATTCTATTGTCCATGAATGAAGTTGCTGATTTTTGAGTAGTTGAGGGCGTAGATAACCGGTATTTTTTTGTGAATTGTGCAAAGAAAATATTAGCCAACGTAATTAAACCTAACAAGAGTTATTTTTGTTTAGATGATTGTCTGATAAATAATTCATGGTAGTCATCATGTTTATGAATAATTATTTAACGAAGTCCGCAGTTCTGTTTAACGAGATTCAGAACACAATGACTGCAAGGAAAAGAGATCGGGCTTTATTCTGATAGTTTGTCTAATTTTAATAAACTATTCGTTACCCGGACCTGTAAAAGTTATTATAAACAAACCTTTCTAAACAAATACGTATTAAAAATGGAAGAGAACGCAAACGAAGTCAGCAAATGCCCCGTAACCGGAGCTGTTGGCAAACACAGTATTGGTACCAGCGGAAGAAAAAACCGCGACTGGTGGCCTAATCAATTAAAATTGAACATACTGCGGCAACATTCTGCGCTATCAAACCCTATGGGTGAAGATTTTAACTATGCAGAAGAATTTAAGAATCTGGATTTTGAGGCATTAAAAAATGACCTTCATAAGTTAATGACCGACTCTCAGGATTGGTGGCCTGCCGATTTTGGCCACTACGGGCCGTTTTTCATCCGTATGGCGTGGCACAGTGCAGGCACTTACCGGACAGGCGACGGTCGTGGTGGCGCAGGTGGCGGACAGCAACGTTTTGCACCGATCAACAGTTGGCCTGATAATGTTAACCTCGATAAGGCACGCAGGTTGCTTTGGCCGATCAAGCAAAAGTATGGCAGAAAGATATCCTGGGCTGACCTTATGATTCTTGCCGGTAATGTAGCCCTGGAATCGATGGGATTTAAAACCTTTGGGTTTGGCGGAGGGCGTGAAGATGTGTGGGAACCGGAAGATGATATTTACTGGGGGTCTGAAACCAGGTGGCTGGGTGGTGATATCCGCTATGCACATGGATCCGAAGGTGTAGTGAAAGAAGGTGGCGTAACTGTTTCCGAAGATGATGCAGACGGAGATATACATTCCCGCATTCTGGAAAATCCACTTGCCGCTGTGCAGATGGGTTTGATCTATGTTAATCCTGAAGGACCGGATGGAAATCCTGATCCTCTTGCAGCCGCCCATGATATCCGTGAAACCTTTGCCCGTATGGCCATGAATGATGAAGAAACAGTGGCTCTTATTGCCGGTGGTCATACTTTTGGCAAAACTCATGGGGCAGGCGATGTGGCACATGTTGGACATGAACCCGAATCTGCCGGCATTGAAGAGCAAGGTCTTGGCTGGAAAAGTTCGTATGGCTGTGGAAAAGGAGGCGACACCATCTCCAGCGGATTGGAAGTGATATGGACTCAGACTCCTGCAAAGTGGAGTTACTACTTCTTCGATAACCTGTTCAAATTCGAATGGGAACTTTCAAAAAGCCCGGCCGGTGCCCATCAGTGGGTAGCCAAAAATGCCGATAAAGTCATGCCTGATGCTCATGATGCTTCAAAAAAGCATGTGCCAACGATGCTTACTACCGACCTTTCTTTGCGTTTTGATCCCGTTTATGAAAAAATTTCCAGACGTTTCTACGAACATCCTCTTGAATTTGCCGATGCTTTTGCCCGCGCATGGTTTAAGCTGACTCACCGGGATATGGGACCACGGGCACGCTATTTAGGTACTGAAGTTCCCGCAGAAGAACTGATCTGGCAAGATCCGGTACCTGCTATCGATCATGCATTGATTGATGGGTATGATATTGAAGAATTAAAAGCTAAGGTATTAAATTCCGGACTATCCGTAGCGAAGTTGGTTTCTACCGCATGGGCTTCTGCCTCTTCCTTCCGTGTTTCCGACAAACGTGGTGGCGCCAACGGTGCCCGCATTCGGCTTACTCCGCAAAAGGACTGGGCTGTTAACAATCACGCTCAGATAGCGAATGTGTTGGCAACGCTCGAAGGTATCCAAAAAGAATTCAACAGTGCCCAGGCTAATGGAAAAAAGTTATCACTTGCTGACCTTATTGTATTGGCAGGTTGTGCCGGTGTTGAAAAAGCTGCAAAAGACGCAGGTTCTGTAATAACAGTTCCATTCACTCCGGGTCGTATGGATGCATCGCAAGAGCAAACCGATGTTGAATCTTTTGAAGTTATGGAACCGGCAGCCGATGGGTTCCGCAACTATTTAAAAAAGGAGCATTCTTTGTTATCAGCAGAGTTATTGATTGATAAATCGCAATTACTCACATTAACTGCGCCTGAAATGATAGTTCTCCTGGGCGGTATGCGCGTATTGAATACTAACTTTGACAATTCAAAACATGGCGTTTTCACGAAACGTCCTGAAGTTCTTACGAACGATTTCTTTGTTAATCTACTCGACATGAATACGGCCTGGATGCCAACATCTGATGCAAAAGAGACTTTTGACGGACGTGATCGCAAAACAGGCGCACTTAAATGGACAGGTACCCGGCTAGATCTTACCTTTGGTTCAAACTCAGAACTTAGGGCGCTTGCCGAAGTTTATGGAAGCGCAGATGCTCATGAAAAATTTGTTAAGGATTTTGTTGCAGTCTGGAACAAAGTAATGAACCTTGACCGCTTTGATCTGGCCTGATTTTTCAGTCAACCGAAATCTACAAAGTAGAAAACCGGTCATGATTTCCATAAGATGGTCTGCACACAGATCGCCTTTTTTATTCCCGGGTTGAGCGATTTGAATTCAACGATAAATCGCTTAACCCGGGGAAATCTGGGTTAAATTTAACTTTAGACAGATCGATTTTTAACAATAAAAAACTGAATCCCACCTGAGATCAGCGATGGATTTGATTATTTCATTTTCCGCCCCAGGCTTTCAACCCTGGCTATCCATTTTTCCCTTTTCTGTTCTGATGATATTTTCAACGACCCAATGGTGGTGACTCCAACCGGCCTGATCCCGCAAAACTGAAGAATGCCCCGCTTCATGGCATTGTGACCTGGACGGCGGTAAACCAGCCAGTAATACCAGGGCGGGGTATCCATGGTTACGATGATCCTGGCCGAGCGACCAGTCAGCAGTTTATCCCATTGTAAAGTTCCTTTGCGGTATTTAAAGGCAAAACCGGGTAAAAAGGTCCGGTCGATAAAACCTTTCATCAGAGCCGGAAAAGTTGACCACCAATTGGGATAAATCAGCACGATATGATCTGCCCAGGTAATATCTTCCTGAGCTTTCACCAGGTCGGGCTCCAATTCCTGATTGCCCCGGTATCCTTCGCTGAAATTAAGGTCGAAACGGAGTTTGCGCAGAACAATTTCCCTGATTTCGGCACCCGATGACAATGCACCATTTTTGTATGATTCCCTCAATAAGTCTGAAAATGTGTCTTTAACAGGATGTCCGAGTATAATGAGTATTTTCTTCATTCATGAAATTAGTAGAGATGAGCGGTAAAATCTGAGCCACAGTTAGTAGTTGATTTTTAGATGATTCCGCCCTTTTTTGTCAGTCAGGGCAATGTTGATAACATCAATCATCTGATCAACATAATGAAAATTAAGGCCTTTCAGATAAACCGGTTTTATTTCTTCAATATCCTTCAGGTTTTCCTTTGGCAGAATAATGTCTTTGATTCCCGACCGACGGGCTGCCAGGATTTTTTCCTTGATCCCTCCTACCGGCAACACTTTCCCCCTGAGGGTAATTTCTCCGGTCATGGCTAATTTTGGTTTTATCAGTCGTTGGGTAAAAGCCGATGCCAGGGCGGTGAACATGGTAATTCCGGCAGAGGGGCCATCTTTAGGGGTTGCTCCTTCGGGTACATGCAGATGAACATTCCATTTTTCAAAAACCGTGGGATCCAGATCGAGCTGATGCGCATGGGCCTTAAGGTATTCATAAGCCAATGTTGCCGATTCCTTCATCACATCGCCCAGGTTTCCGGTTACGCCGAGGGCTCCTTTACCATGGCTGAGACTGGTCTCAACATAGAGGATTTCGCCACCTACCGGAGTCCAGGCAAGGCCGGTTACCACGCCGGCTTCATGCGGAGCCGCATCAAATTCATGGTGAAATTTAACCGGGCCGAGTATCTTTTTCAGATCGGTTTCATCCACACTGATATTGTATTTCTCGCCCATAACAATGAACCGGGCCTGATGCCTTATAATTTTCGCGATCTGCTTTTCGAGCAGCCTTACCCCTGATTCACGCGTGTATCCATCAATGATCAGTTCAAGCATCTTTTTTGAAAACTCAAGTTGATTCTCCCGAACACCATGTTCCTTTAATTGCTTTGGTACAAGATGCCTTCTTGCAATTTCAACTTTCTCCTCCAACAGGTAGCCGTTTATTTCGATGATCTCCATCCTGTCGCGCAAAGCCGGATGAATGGTATTCAGATTGTTGGCTGTTGCTATGAACATCACTCTTGAGAGATCGTATTCCATTTCTATGAAATTATCATAGAAAGTGCTGTTCTGCTCAGGATCAAGCACTTCGAGTAAAGCAGCGGCCGGATCTCCGTTGATGTTGGCGCC
This sequence comes from Bacteroidales bacterium, assembly GCA_038325075.1. GTDB lineage: Bacteria > Bacteroidota > Bacteroidia > Bacteroidales > Lentimicrobiaceae > Lentimicrobium. The sequence goes on from JBBQIQ010000128.1 coordinate 8,108, forward strand.
AATCACCTTATCAATTTCATCAAGCACAAAAACCGGGTTTGATGCTTTGGCTTTCCGAATGCTTTGAAGAATCCTGCCAGGCATAGCGCCGATATAGGTTTTGCGGTGACCCCTGATCTCAGCTTCATCGCGCAATCCGCCGAGCGACATACGGATATATTTCCTGTGAACAGCTTCAGCAACCGATTTCCCAAGCGATGTCTTTCCAACACCCGGAGGGCCGTAGAGGCATATAATCGGTGATTTCATGTCACCTTTCAATTTGAGGACTGCAAGGTATTCAATGATTCGGTCCTTTACCGTATCCAGCCCATAATGATCTCTTTCAAGTACTTTATGGGCTCTTTTCAGGTCGAAATTATCGACTGTATGTTCATTCCAGGGCAGGTCGATCAATACCTGCAGATAGTTCAACTGCATGGAATATTCCATCGCGGCAGGGTTCATCCGCTGCAATTTGCCCAATTCCTTGTTAAAAACCTCTGAAACACTTTCAGGCCATTGTTTCTGTTTGGCTTTCCCGCGCAAATCGGCAATATCCTGGGTGTGGGGGTTGTCACCCAATTCTTCCTGAATGGTCTTTATCTGTTGATTAAGTAAGAAATCGCGCTGCTGCTTGTCAAGGTCGATCTTTACTTTGCTCTGTATCTGGTTTTTAAGTTCAATGATCTGTAGTTCTTTGGTCAGCAGACCGAGTACTGTATTTGCCCTTTCGAGCAAATCGTCAATGGCAAGCAGCATCTGCTTCTCCTCAAGTGAAATATTCAGGTTGGAAGAGATAAAATTTACCAGAAAAACAGGGCTATCGATATTGCGGATTGCAAAAACAGAATCAGATGGCAGGCTGGGTGACAGATTGATTATTTGAATAGCCAGGTCTTTGATAGACGACATCAGCGCATTGAACCGCTTGTCTTTAACCAATTGCCTTTGATTGCCAAACTGCTGAACACTGGCGGTAAAATAGGGATCCTCTTGCAGCATCTGCAGCATCCGAAACCTCTTTTTGCCCTGAATGATGGCAGTTGTGCTGCCGTCGGGCATTTGCAATAGTTTTATAATGTATGCAATTGTACCGATTTCGTTGAGGTCTGAAAATGCAGGATCTTCAATTTCAACATCTTTCTGGGCAACCGCCCCGATTATTCGGTCACCTTTGTAATAATCCTTAATTAAACGGATCGACTTATCGCGGCCCACAGTAATCGGAATAACAACACCCGGAAAAAGTACAGTGTTTCGCAAAGGCAGTATGGGCAGTGTGTCGGGAACAGTTTCGGCATTCATCTGCTCTTCATCTTCCGACGAAAGGAGCGGAATAAATTCAGTTTCATTCTCAATCAGGTCTGTTAACCTCAATCCATCATTGGTCATAGCGGGTATTTTAATCCTGGCAGATGCTGTCAGGGTGACATGTTTTAAATTGAATATCAAAATCCTTTTGTGGTCAAAATCCATGCCGAGCAGGAAAAAACAAAAAAACCGGTATCATTTCTGGTACCGGAATAACAAGTTTAGGTTTAAAAAGTTTACATTCTCCGGTAGTTATGGGTGAGATTATAAACATCTTCAATCAGTTTTTCGTCGATATCGGTAAAATCAAGATTCCGGCGTTTATACATACCTCTTGCTACCTCAATTGCCTTTTTAGGCTGGAAGGTTGTGAAGCCTGCTACGCCACCCCATTTAAATGAAGAAATAAAATTACGCTGGAACCCGGAACCAAAGATATTTGAACTGACTCCAACGACAGTTCCGGTATTAAACATGGTGTTAATACCACATTTGGAATGATCACCCATGATCAATCCACAAAATTGCTTACCTGTATCAACAAATGCTTCATCAGGATAATTCCACAATTTAACAGTATCATAGGTATTCTTCAGGTTGGAGGTATTGGTATCTGCACCAAGATTGCACCATTCGGCAATCACTGAATGCCCCATGAAACCATCGTGTGCTTTGTTGGTGTAGCCAAAAATTACTGAATTGTTTATTTCACCTCCTACCTTTGAGTATGGTCCAATCGTAGTAGGACCATAGATCTTGGCAGCCATCTTTATTTGTGCATATTCACAAAGGGCTATAGGACCGCGAATATTGGCCCCTTCCATTATCAGGGCATTTTTCCCGATGTAAATAGGTCCGTCAGTTGCATTGAGCGTCGAGAACAGAATTTCTGCACCTTCTTCAATAAAGATATTCTCCGGAGCGACGGCAAAACTATGTGCAGGCAGTGGTTTTGATTTCCGGCCTTTGGTAATTAGCTCAAAATCAGCTTTGATAGCTTCACCGTTTTTGGAAAAAACATCCCATGTATTGAATATTTCCAGATATCCGGCTTCAGTTTCAATTTCTTCAATGGTGCCTGACTGGACTTCGAAATCTTTTTCGTTCAGAAACATGGCAATGATGGTTTCGCCTTTTACAAGAGCCTGACCGGGATTGAGCTTACTTATTTCTTTGATAAGTTCAGCGTTGGGACAAATTGCCCCGTTGATGATGATGTTGTCTTTTTCCTTAACCAAAGGGTACTTTGCTGAAAGATAGTTTTCAGTAAGTGTCGATGTTTTGCATTTCAGGTAAATTTCCCATTTCTCGCGAATAGTAAGAATGCCAAATCTAATATCAGCAACAGGCCGAAGAAATGTCAGCGGTAAAAGGTTATTTCTTCTTGCTTCGTCAAAAAGAACATAGTTCATATACTTAAATTTTAATGGTGATGATCAATTCTTCAAAATTAACTAAAAAAGCCCCTTCGGATGAAAGGGCTTGTCAAATCTTATTAACAACACTATGCTGATAACTTATCAGGATTTAGGGTGGCTTTCGAAATGCTTCTGATACTTGGTTTTAAATTTATCAACACGGCCGGCTGTATCGATAAGCTTGATCTTGCCGGTATAGAAGGGGTGCGAGGTATTTGAAATCTCAAGTTTAATCAGAGGATATTCTTTCCCATCTTCCCAGGCAATGGTATCTTTAGTGGCTACGGTTGACCTGGTCATGAAGACGTAATCGTTCGACATGTCTTTAAAAACCACTAATCTGTAATCTTTGGGATGAAGGTCTTTTTTCATGAGTCTGTTTATTTTGTATTTGATCCCGGATGATTCAAACCGACGGGAAAAGTCTTTAAATCTTTTAATTGAACATTACCCCGGCATTTTTGGGGACTGCAAAAGTAAAAACATTTTTCGGATTTGCAAAAAAATCATTCGGATATTTTATTAACATCTTAACTAACCGGATTTTATAGGCCTGAAAGGAAAGCAGCCAGCTTCGCAGAGTTATAAAACAGAATTTCTTCCGGGAGTGGTTGTCGGAAGATAACGTGCTGATTATCTGAATCTGAATGCAAAATCGGGTCGAAAACCGGATATGGTTTTATAACTTCACTTTTGCTTTCAGGGAAGTATTCCGAGTAAGTTACAACGCCGGTTTTACCGGTCTGGCCCTGATCGGATGTTAATAAAATAAAACCATTGTCAAAATGATGTATGCCATTGATCAGCATTAAGGATTTGTGGTACTCGTAATGGTTAAAATACCGGTGATTGATCGAATTGTCATTGTGTTCCTCCAGTGCCTGAAATAGCGTTGTAAAATCATAGCCCGCAGGCACGAGAAGCGA
>JBBQIQ010000129.1:0-11697 GCA_038325075.1 Bacteroidales bacterium
CACTCACTTTCGTTTTATTTGGCGATTTGGGGGGTTCTTTGATGTTTCGATAACAACAACCACCAAATCTCCCCTAAATTAAACGTTAAAAGCCAGTCATTCTGAACGGAACTAAGTGAAGTAAAGAATCTCATTCTCGAAAGAAGAATTAACCGGACAATAGTGATTTAAAAGCATGATTTTGAGCACCAATTAAATATTTTTAAAATAAACTTGCATTTCGAGGATAATATTGTTTATCTTTGTGAGCGAATACTCACTTACTTTTATTTGTTAATCAATTTAATCATCTGAAAAAATGAAAATAACTAAATACCAAAGTCAGCCAATTAAAGATAATCCCCACAAAGTTGATGTCAGGGAAATGTATAACAAGGAATCGGCACAGGCAATGCTTATGGCATTAAAACCCGGCGAAAGTCTAAAGCCGCATAAAACCCCGGTCGATGTTTTTTTCTTTATTGTCGAAGGAACTCCAACCATTCATATCGGTGAAGAAAGTGAAGTGTGCGGGGCAGATACACTCATTGAAAGCCCTGCCGGCATTATACATTACATTAGCAATAATTCAGATAGCTTAGCCAGAATCCTTGTAGTAAAAGCGCCCCACCCATCAGGCATATCCAAAGTTCTTTAACCCCGGATACCGAAATATTAACAAAAAAGCAAATAACAATCAAGAGAATGGAAATTACACCCCGTCAATTAGAGATCATTGAAGCTGCCGGAAAAATACTTACCTCATCGGGAGTGAGTGGGTTAACAATTAAAAACCTGGCCAAGGAAATGAAGTTTTCTGAGAGTGCCATTTACCGGCATTTCACCGGTAAAGAAGAAATTATTATTGCCATGCTTAATTATCTGGCTGAAAGTATTGACTACCGGTTATCTAATCTCACTAAGTCTCCGGACCCGGTAGAGAACTTTAAAGCTTTGTTTCGTGAACAGTTCAGGTTTTTCAACCTTAACCCGCATTTTGTTGTTGCTGTTTTTTCTGATGGATTAATGGAAGAAAGTCAGCGCATCAATGAAACCATCATGCAACTGATGAATATAAAGATGAAACACCTGATGCCGGTAATTACTGAAGGGCAACAAAAGCGGGTATTTACAAATTCCCTGACTTCTGACGAGCTTACACACATCGTTATGGGCACTTTCAAGCTTCAGATGTTTAAATGGCGGGTGGCCAGCTTTCAGTTTGATATTAACCGCAACGGAGAGAATATGGTTCAGTCCATTCTGACACTCATTAAAAATAAGGAATAATGAAAAAGACGCTCCCTTACCTATTGGCTTCAGTGTTGGCCACTTTTGGGCTTCTTACCTTGTTTCTCAGCAGTTCGGTTGTGTTTGACTTATTTGGTATCAGGGCAAAGGAAGGCAACTATGTTTTGTTTGTGGTATGGGCTAATTTCATCTCCAGCCTACTCTATCTTGTCGCTGTTTATGGTATAATAAAAAATAAAAAATGGACGGTCCCGGTTTTGGGTGCTTCCGCAATTATCCTGATTTTAGCATCAACAGGATTGATTTTTCACATCAAAGCAGGTGGTTTGTATGAAGCCAAAACAATTGGGGCAATCATTTTCAGAACATTGTTAACTTTCGTTTTTTTGATACTTTCCTATTTTCTAATTTACAGAAGCCCAAAACATGAGAACTAAGTTAATCTTTCTGTTTTTCTTTACCATTTCTGCATTGGTTAAAGCACAGGATGCACCTTTCCAGATCGCAATTGAACCTTTAAACATCGATGGATTGGTTGGTGTACAGGCATTTGCTTTTGGGCAGCATGATGGGAAGTGGTTGATTATCGGTGGGCGCATTGACGGGTTACACCGTCGTCAGCCCTGGGCAACCTTTGATGTTGCAGGCCAGAATAATCAACTGACCGTAGTAGATCCGGTCGCCCAACAAGTCTGGACGGCTTCTTTGTCCTCATTACCAGCCGGAATAAAGGAACAACTCAGTTCAACCAATATGGAGTTCCATCAGGAAGGGGATTATCTCTATATCGTTGGAGGATATGGGTATAGCCTTACCGCTGATGACCATATAACCTATCCGAATATAACGGCTGTTGAAGTTCCTGGTGTCATCAATGCTGTTATTAATGAAACATCTTATGATACTTTTTTCAGGCAGATTGCCGATGAGCAACTGGCAGTGACCGGCGGATACCTCAATAAAATATACGAAACCTATTACCTGACAGGTGGCCAGCGATTTGACGGAAGATACAACCCGATGAACAATCCCACCTTTACCCAGGAGTACACCAACTCAATACGTAAATTTTCAATCGTTGATGATGGCATTAATTTTTCTGTTATTCATCTGGCATCCATAACAGATACAGCGAATCTGCACAGGCGCGATTACAATGTGGTTCCCCAGATAATGCCCGATGGACAGGAAGGTCTCACGGCGTTCTCTGGTGTATTTCAGAAGAGCCAGGACCTGCCTTTTCTGAATTGCGTCAACATAGACAGTACCGGATATTCGGTAAACAATTCTTTTGCCCAATATTACAACCACTATCATTGTGCAAGTATTCCAATTTACAGCGAGGATGCCAATGAGATGCACAGTTTGTTCTTTGGCGGAATTGCCCGATATTACGATAGTGCCGGAATACTAATGCAGGACGACAATGTGCCCTTCGTAAAAACCATTGCAAGGGTAACCAGAACAGGAGACGGAACCATGGCCGAATATAAATTACCGGTCGAAATGCCAGCCCTTTTGGGTGCTGGATCTGAATTTATTCATCTACAAAACCTGCCGGAATTCCCCAACGGAATTCTAAAACTAGATGAATTTACTGCCGACACCACGTTGGTTGGCTATATTTTGGGAGGGATCAATAGCTCAGAGGCCAATATTTTCTGGATAAACGACGGTACACAAAGTTCGGCAAGCAGCCTGATTTTTAAAGTTTTTCTTATCAAAAATGCACCGGTCGGTATTCACATACTCAACCGGCATAGTACGGGAACATTGCATTTGCAGGTGTATCCCAATCCCGGTAAGGAAAACTTCAGCTTAGCATTCAATCTTAAAAACAAGACTGATGTAAGATTGCTTATCCATGATGCATCAGGAAAGACACTGGAAAACTCCGTTTTGAATAACCTGAATCCGGGCAAAAATACCATCACACGAAATTTAAATAAGCTTTCCGGTGGAGGTTTCTTCTTCATTACACTCGAAACGGCTTTTGAAAAAGCCACCCAAAAATTAATCATCAACCCATAATCCTTAAATTTTTTATCCCATGAAGTTTGTGAATATTTACTTACATTATAAAATGAAGGCACAAACCCTTCTTGTTTTGGCCCTTTTGCTGTCGCCGTTGATGGTATCAGCACAGGTGTTATCGTTGAACCAATGTATTGATACTGCTTTGCGATATAACCGGAATATAAAAATAGCTCTACAAGACGGACTGGTTGCGAGCGAGAAGTACCGGGAAGCTAAAAGTGCACTTTTGCCAAAGATTAATGGCATAGCTGACTATCGCTATTATACCGACCTGCCTTACCAGTTAATGCCGGCTGCGGCATTTGGGGGGCCTGAAGGAACCTACAAGGAAGTGCAGTTTGGCGTACCACAAAGCCTGAATGCCAACCTGCAACTTGCCATGCCGCTTTTTAATCCCACAGCACTAAGTGCAATTAAAAGTACACGGATCGCCAACGAACTGTCGGAAATCCAAAAGATTAAGACTGATGAGGATGTAGTGATAGAAGTTTCCAATGCTTATTACAACGCCCAGGTCCTTTTAAATCAACTGGCTTTCCTGGATAGCAATGTTATAAATACCAATAAACTTGTACAAACCACTGAGTTGCTTTACCAACAGCAGTTAGCTAAAGGTACTGACGTTGACAGGCTGAAATTACAATTTGCACAGATAACCACGCAACGAAGCACAATATTTTCCCAACATCAGCAAGTGTTAAATGCACTAAAATTCCTGATGGGAAAACCAATTTCCGATTCTATCGAAGTTTTGATAAACGGGACATCTATAATTGAAACTGATTTTCAGCCAAAGGTAACTACAGATATAAAACTGATTCACAAGAAGATAGAATTTAGCCTGTCGGAATTAAGCGGGCTGAAGAATTCGGGATTACCTTCTGTGAACGCTTATGGAGTATATGGAACCAACGGTTTTGGCACTTCCGGCTCCAACAGTTTTTTCAATTTTCATCCAATAGGTTATATAGGTGCTCAACTTTCCGTTCCACTTTTTAATGGCATGGTTACACGGCATAAAATCGATGGGAAGAAGATAGAAGTGAACAAAACCATCATCCAAAAGGAAATAATTGCCGAAAAGACCAATCTTGACCAGATAAACGCTAAAATGAATTACAACATAGCAACCACGACTCTCGCTACTGTTAAAACTCAAATAGAACTTGCTGAAAAGATTTATGACAATACCGTGTTGCAAAACCAGCAGGGTATGGCAAACATCACCGATTTGCTTTTAGCCGACAATTCATTGCGTGAAGCCCAACAAACCTATATCGTGGCTTTGATAAATCTTCGCAGAGCCGAACTGGAGCACAAACGCGTAACCGGAAACCTGATTTCAATTAAAAATTAAGGCAATGAAAAAAACAATCATTTATACAGTTGTGGCATTGGCATTAATAGCCGTCACGGTTTTTCAACTTAAGAAAAACAAAGAAACCACTCTGAAAAGGGTTTATCAATACAATAAAGAACAGGCCATAAATGTGCAGGCCATTACCCTGAAGCTTGAAAGCATTAACAATGATATTTCTTACCCAGGAACTTTTGAACCCAATAAAGAAACAAAAGTCAGTGCAGATATTCAGGGCAAGATAAAATCAGTTTTGGTGGATGTTGGGAGCACAGTAAAAAAGGGTCAGTCATTGATTCTATTAGACAACGCCTTACTGAAACTCCAGGTGCAAACTGTTGAAATTCAGATTGAAGGACTGGAAGCGGATGTACGCCGATATACCGTGCTTGCCAATGCCGATGCCATTCAGGGTGTTCAGCTTGAAAAGACTGAATTGGGTTTAAAATCGGCCAAAGTACAAAAGGCTACTTTAATGGAGCAAATCAATAAAACGACGATTACAGCGCCTTTCAACGGAATTGTTACCGCAAAACTTTCAGAAGAAGGAGCCTTCGCCGCGCCAGGCATTCCCTTACTCCAAATCACAGATATCTCAAGCCTGAAATTTACTATAAATGTGCCTGAGCAGGAGTTAGACCAGTTCGAAACCAATCAACAATATGCTCTTTTCTCAGATGCTTATCCGGAAACTGTGTTTTCGGGCAAAGTAACTATGACAGGAAGTAAATCCAATATGGGGAACAGTTATCCGGTTCAGTTTTCGGTTAGCAATACGGCTGATTTAAAAATAAAATCAGGAATGTTCGGGAAAGTCCGGCTGAAAAATGCAGATAATGAAAAACACATTATTATTCCGGCATCTGCTATCGTTGGAACAAATATTCAACCACAGGTTTATCTGGTCAAAAATGGTAAAACCATTCTTCAAAATATCACCACTTCAAGCCGGTTTCAAAATAAAGTGCAGGTTTCAAGTGGTTTAAAAGAAGGCGATGTAGTAATAATCAACGGGTTTATCAATCTTTTTGATGGTGCAAATGTGACAATCAGCAACTAAGAATCATGAATATTACAAAAATATCAATCAACCGTCCATCGCTGATCATCGTTCTTTTCAGTGTATTTGCACTGTTAGGGATTATCGGCTTTACAAATCTGGGTTATGAACTATTGCCCGACTTTAACCAACCGGTCGTTGTAATAAAAACAATGTATCCGGGCGCCGAACCTAACGAAGTTGAAACCTCAGTTTCAAGGAAAATAGAGGATGCCTTGTCGAATCTGGAAGGTGTAGATTACCTGGAGACCAAATCCATGCCCAACGCCTCTGTTATTATTGCCAACCTGAAATATGGAACAGACCTGAACATTGCCATGCAGGATGCCCAGCGCTACATCGACAATATCAGAAAAGATCTTCCGGCAGACATTCTGAGCCCGGTGATGAGCAAGGTTTCGCCAAACGATTTGCCGATCATTTCGATAAGCGCAACAAGTAACCTGCCTGCTACTGAATTTCATCAAAAAATGAAGGACGAATATCTTCCGCAAATCCAGCAATTGAAAGGGGTGGCTGAAATTACCCTGCTTGGGGGCGAAGAACGCGAAATCCAGGTGAAGGCCGATCAGGATAAACTAAAATTGTATAAAATATCACTTTACCAGGTTGTGGAAGCCATTAACCGTTCAGGAATTGATTTGCCCGCCGGTAAAGCGCAAACCGATAAAGAGAGCAATTCAGTCCGGTTAACCGGAAAATTTTCTACCGTAAACGACATTATGAATGTACAGGTAGCGATGCCCAATCCTGGAATGCCGGTTTACGTAAAAGATGTGGCCTCAGTTATTGATGGGGTGAAAGAAATAAATTCTGTGAGCAGATACAACGGTGTAAACGGAATAGGTCTTTTGTTGAAAAAACAAGGCGATGCCAACGCGGTGGAAGTATCAAAATTAGTACACGCGAAACTCAAACAAATTGAAAGTGCAAACTCCAATTATGGGGTAAAATTTATTGTTGCAGATGATTCAACCGAAATGACCATTGCGGCAGTAAATTCAGTGGTTGACGACCTGATTCTGGCTGTCATCCTGGTTTCGTTGGTTATGTTCCTGTTTTTAAGAAGTTACCGGAATTCGTTGATTGTATTGATAGCTATCCCAACCTCATTAATCACTGCATTTGCCGTGATGTGGCTGATGGGCTTCACCCTGAACCTGATGACCTTGCTGGCTATGTCGTTAATTATCGGAATCCTGGTGGACGATGCCATCGTAATTCTGGAAAACATTCAGCGGCACCTCGATATGGGCAAAGACAAAGCCACTGCGGCATTGGAAGGACGCATGGAGATTGGCTTTTCGGCCATTTCAATTACGCTGGTTGATGTAGTTGTATTTCTACCTATTCTGTTTTTGCAGGTATTTGTAGCCGATATGCTGAAACAATTCTCCATCGTGGTAATAACTTCCACTCTTACCAGCTTATTGGTGGGCTTTACGCTGGTACCCTGGCTGGCTTCACGAATCGGAAAAAAGGAAGATTTGCAGCCCACCAACATCATAAACCGTTTTCTTCTTTGGTTCGAAAGGCAATTAACAATATTCATCGATTGGTATGGCCTTCAGTTAAAGTGGGTACTTAGCCACAAACTTATCTTTACCGGTATCGTGTTTTTTCTTTTGATAATGACCGTTGTGATCATGAAACAAGGTATTATCGGAAAGGAGATGATGTCAACAGGCGACCAGGGAAAGTTTCGCCTGAACCTGGAATATGATAAAACAACTACCGTTCAGGAGAACAATATCAGAACGCAGCAAGTTGAGAATTTTATCCTGCAGCAACCCGAGGTAGCCACACTTTTCAGCAACATTGCCGGACCAGGCACAGGGATTGGTAGTTTGGGGGTTGGGTCGGCCAATTTATCTGAATTTACCATTCAGTTAAAGCCGGAAAAGGAAAGGGACATCAAAACTGAAGCGTTTATGAAATCGCTTCGCGAGGAACTGAAGAAGCAGTTTTCGGGAGTCAACTTTTCCATGGCAGTTTTAGGCTTACTGCCAAAACAGGCGCCCATAAAAATAACCCTGAGCGGAAGTGACCTGAATCTGGTAATGAAAACAGGAAATGAGCTGAAAGCAGCTATTGAAAAAATACCGGGCGCCGATAATGTTCAATTATCAGTAAAAGAAGGAAGCCCTGAATACAAGGTGATCCCCGACAAAGATAAGATGCAGCGGTTGGGATTAACAACGGCCTGGGTCGGATTAAATTTAAGGACTGCCTTTACCGGAAATGACGATGCCACCATAACCGAAAATGGAACAGAATATCCGGTCAGGATATGGCTGGATGACTTTGACCGGAAAAACTTCGAAGATGTGCAACGGCTGTCCATCGTAAATCCAATGAACATTCCCATTGAAGTGTCACAATTTGCTGAAGTCAGACAGGACAATTCGCCCTCATTGCTCGAAAGACTGGACCGGCAAGCTTCTGTAACCATTACTTCCGAATCGTTTGGAAGACCTTCAGGAACCCTGGCTGATGAAGCAATCGGTTTTCTTAAAAAACAACCATTGCCCGAAGGAGTAAAATTAACCTGGGGGGCAGATATTAAAACGCAAAATGAAAGTTTCGGGGCATTGGGTTCGGTTCTTTTAATCTCATTTATACTGATCTACCTGATCATGGTAGCCCTTTATGACAGCTATATTTATCCTTTTGTGGCTTTGTTTGCCATTCCGATGGCTGCTATCGGTGCTTTTCTTGCGTTAAATTTATCGCTCAACCATCTCACATTGTTTGCACAGTTGGGATTAATCATGCTCATGGGACTGGTAACTAAAAATGCCATCCTTATTGTGGATTTCACCAACCAATTGAAAGCACAGGGCATGTATTATAAAGAAGCATTGATCATTGCAGGGAAAGAGCGCATGCGCCCAATTTTAATGACCACGCTTGCAATGGCCATCGGAATGTTGCCCATTGCCCTGGCCCGGGGCACAGCCAGCGAATGGAAGAATGGCCTGGCCTGGGTGATCATCGGAGGTTTGCTATCGTCCATGATTTTGACGGTTTATTTAGTGCCGATGGTGTATTATGTAGTAGATCGGATTAAAGAGAAAATCGCAAATAAAAAACATCACTAAAAAAATAACCACTTAGAAATATCATCCACATGAAAAAAATAATCACAATCCTTCAATCACTTTTAGTAATCGTATTTCTGTCTTCATTTAGCACTCAAAAGGAGGAGACCTTCTCATTAACAATTGAGGTGAGAGAATTGCGAAATTCAACCGGCACTGTGCTTTTTGCATTGTATAACAGAGAAGATGCATTCCCCGATGAGCATTATAAAAAGTGCTTCAAAAAACTTACCGGAAAAATAGAAAATAGTGCATCATCTGTAACATTCGAAAACCTGCCTGAAGGGAAATATGCGGTAAATATTCTGCACGATGAAAACAATGACGGGAAGATTAAAAAAGGAATAGTCCTTCCCAAGGAAGGCATTGGTTTTTCCAACTATAAATCCGTTGGTTTTTCAAACAGGCCGGCTTTTATTAAAGCTTCATTTGATTTGATGAGCGATAAAAAGATATTGGTTAAAATCATTTATATGTAACCGATGAGATGAAAAAGCTGTTGGTTTTTGTTGTGATTATGGTGTTTCACGCCCTTTCGGCCCGGGGGCAGGTAAGGGATTCAATCGCACGCATAGGGCTAACAGCAATATCGCAGGTAAATCAGGGTAACAGCTATGTCACTTTCCCGACTGACATTGGCAACATTGAGCCTCTTTGGTTCGAAGCGAATATAATTCCAAATTTCTATATCCGCGAAAGTAAAAATTCGAGGCTGATAGGTGTGTTGACCCCTCAAATCATTCTGCGAATGTATCAGGCGGAATCCTTCCCTGTCCGCACTCCAAGCTATTTGCCCCAGATCACCATTTATTATCTCTTAAGAGGAAAAGAATACCCCAACCAACTTGGTTTATTCGGGCGCTTTGCCCACCATTCCAATGGGCAGGCGGGCAGTTTCTACGACAATGATGGCAGGATCAATCTGGAATCCGGCAACTTTTCCACAAATTTTCTTGAGACTGGTTTTGTCGCCACAAATAAAAATACCCGTTTTAATGCGGTTCAATTCTTCAAGACTTCATTTGAGTACCATCCGCAATCATGGAATGCGGGAGAACTCAATGGCTTATACAGCAAATACCGATGGCATACTGCGCTTTCAATATTCAAACTCCCGACAAAAAGCCGCCTATATCCAAGGAAAAACGCCGATATTTCCCTTAAAGGTGAAGCTACCTGGATGTTTGGGAATCCTGACTTTCGGGAAGGCTATTCTTTAGACAGACTTAATCTCAGACTTACTTTTTATTATCATCCGGTTTTCCTTGAGGACATCGGGCTGTTTGTTCAGTTCTATCATGGTTCTGATTATTACAACATCTATTTCGGACACGGGCTGGATGTGTTGCGTTTTGGGCTTATGACAGAAAAATTAAGGTTTTAAACTATCGTTGATCCTTTCATGAGCCATTTTTTAAAAGTATAGACAGATGACCAAAATCCCTTACCTAAGCCTTGGCAAAAGCATCTCCCCTCCTCTTAACGACTTTTGGGCCAAAGCTTGAACATTTTCTTCTGTAACCAATTGGTTCAATGCATCGCGTATTAGCGCATATTTATTGTGAAGCGGGCAGGGATTGTTATCGTCACATTGTTTCAGGCCAAACCCACACCCGGAAAATAAATTATCGCCCTGGGTAGCAAAAATGAGTTGTTTCAGTGATAAATCAGGTTTTTTCGTATCAAAATAAAACCCGCCTCCTTTTCCTTTCTGGGATTCGATAAAGCCCTGCCGTACTAATCGTTGTAATATTTTTGCCGTATAAAAATGCGGGGCATCTATCTGTTCTGCAATTTCAGCGATACCCGGCCGTTTGCCTTCAAAATTCTGTATCTGAATGTAAACCAACCCTCTGATCGCATATTCCGTTTCTTTATTGAACATATTACATCGCTTAATATTAAAGTATCAACCTCACAAAGGTACAACTAAATATTTATTAAATAATAAAAGACCTTTTTGTCTTTTATTTGTTTTTATGGTTATCTTTGTCCCGAAACTAAATCTAAACAACATGTTGAATCAAGCAAATATAGAACCAACGATTGGCGAAATAGTAGCCAACGATTTCAGGGCAGCATCAATATTTAAAGAAGCTGGTATCGACTTTTGCTGTGGAGGCAATAAAAGCCTTACTGAAGCCTGCAAAGAAAAAGGAGCGGATGAAGTTCATTTAATTCAGCAACTTGAAACACTGACCCAAACACCAGTAACCAATGCCATGAATTTCAAGGAATGGAACCCTGGTTTCCTGAGCGATTACATTGTAAACACACACCACAAATTTGTGTTGAAAAACCTCCCTGAGTTGGTTTTTTATACTCAGAAGATTGCTGATGTTCATGGCGATAATCACCCGGAACTTCTGGAAGTAGCCGGATTATTTGCGAAAATTAACGAAGAACTTCTGCAGCATCTGAAAAATGAGGAAGAGGTTCTTTTTCCTGCCATTAAAGAGGCTGAAAAACATACTTCTGTGGCAGTTAAGTCAACCATTGTTTCTGAAATCACGCGCATGCAGGGCGAACATGAATTTGCAGGAGGTGCAATGGATAAAATCAATGTGCTGACAAACAACTACCGTATTCCTGCTGACGCGTGTAACACATACCGGGTTTCGCTCAAACTGCTGGAGCAATTTGAAGACGACCTTCATATTCATGTGCATCTCGAAAACAATATTCTTTATCCGAAAGCATTGAAACTGGCTGAATAAAATAAAATGATCATGGCAACAGCAACACAAAACCTCGAAAACGACCATGTGCAGATACTTCGCCTGATTGAAGTCATGGAACGGATCACCGGGACCACCGACCCGGATGTGGAGCACCTGGATACGATTGTAAAAATAATCCGTGAGTTTGCCGATGGACTTCACCATGCCAAGGAAGAGCAATTGCTTTTCCCG
>JBBQIQ010000130.1:0-11493 GCA_038325075.1 Bacteroidales bacterium
AACCACATCGGAGGTAAATACCTGAACGGATGCACGCTTTATGTAACCATTGAGCCCTGCCCGATGTGCGCTGCAGCATCTCTCTGGGTGCATCTTGGTGAAATCGTTTTTGGGGCTTCTGACCCTAAACGTGGCTATTCGACCATTGGCGCAAGCCTGCTGCATCCCAGGACGATAGTCAGGAGCGGGGTATTGGCCGATGAGTGCGGATTGCTGATATCGGAATTTTTCAGAAAAAAAAGATAGCACCTGACTAAAAGGATTCCAGAGCTAAGAATTTCAATAAAGAAAGGGACACAGCATGCCATGTCCCTTAAGTCAGATTTTGAACAAATTGGCTATACAGCTCCCAGCAACTCTGCCAGTTTTTTGCGCAGGTCTTCACCACGCAGGTCTTTGGCAATTATTTTGCCGTCTTTATCCAGCAGCACATTGGCGGGGATTGACATGATGCCGTATAACTTACCGGCTGCATTGTTCCAGTATTGCAGATCAGATACATGGCTCCAGGTGAGTTTATCGGTTTCGATTGCTTTCTCCCATGAAACCTTATCCTTATCGAACGAAACGCCGAGGATATCGAACCCCTTGTCTTTAAATTCATTGTAAGCAGCGACAACATTTGGATTCTCTTTGCGGCATGGCCCGCACCATGAAGCCCAGAAATCGACCAGCACTACTTTCCCGCGAAGTTGAGACAAGGTTATCGGGTTACCGTTTTGGTCATTCATGGTGAAATCAGGGGCTACTTTACCCGGTTCTACACTTTGGAGCACATTTACACGATCGGCAAGCATTTTGGCAAACGAGGATTCCTTTACTTTCCCATCAAAGGCGGCCATAACTTCTTCAAGCTCCTGAAGATTGAACTGGTAGGAATGACGCATAGCTACATAAGGGGCAACATAAGAAGAAGCATTTACCTTAACATAGTCCATGATTTCCTGTTTTTGCTTCGCCTCAAAAGTTTCAATAGAATTTTCAATCTCTTTCATTTTGATAGTATCGCCCGTTCGGCTGGCTTCATTGTATTCAGAATATATACTGATTTCTTCCGAGCGTTGCTCCTCCTGTTTAGTAAGGTAAACCCGGTAGGCTTTATCAGATTCAGAGCCCAAAATCTTAGGTGACATCAGACTGTCAATGTGGAAACTGATCTTTATATCGGAAGGCTCGTTGAAAAATCCGACAAATCTTGACTCATCAAGGCCGATGTAGTACATATCCGGCGATTCGACTGTTCCCTTAAAGATGAATTTTCCGTTTTCAACTTTAGCGGTATCCAGAATTTCGAACTGTCCGTCCTTGCTTTTCTGCAGGTAAACATTACCGGTAAAATCACCAAGGATTTCACCTTTAATAATAAACTCATTGCTTTTACGGCCGGTGCAGGCGCTTATAACCATCACAGCCAAAACGTAATACAGGATTTTTTTCATCGTATAGGGATTTTTGTTTAAAAGCCAAAAGTAGTCAATTCCACAATCAGAGGAGAGAAAACGTAAAAGCCGGGGGTTTATTTTCTGCGGTGCATAAACAGGTATTCCGCAATAATAACCAATGTTAGGGTAAATGCTGTACTCAGGATAAGGCGGATGGAGATCATGCCAATTTCAGCAAACCTGAATGCATCAAGCAAGGAGAGTACAAGATGATGGGCGGTGATCAGGATTAATGAATACATGAAAAACCAGCGGAACCCCATGTCAGCGATGCCCGGTTTCAGGTTTCCTTCATAATCGGCCGGTGCACCGGCCCTGCGGATAACCCAGGGCCGTAAATAGGCCATAAAAACAGATGCAGCGGCATTCAATCCGGTTGAGTTACTGAACAGATCGACCCCCAGCCCGAGGAGGAAGGCAGAAATCAGCAACAGCCACCCCGAAACTTCGAAAGGCAACAGCAGGATGAAAAATACATAAAGGTTGGGATTGATGTATCCACCCATGTTCACATGGTCGAGTAGCAGCACCTGAATGGCTATCAGCACAAAAAAGCGGACGACATCTTTCCAGTATATGCTATTCATTGACGATGTTTTTACTTAGTTCAACTTCTTCTTCCCTGAGCAGGTTTTTAACAATGTAAACATATTGCAGGCTATTCAGGTCGGCCGAAAACCTGAAATCGATGGTATAGAAATGATCCCCGCCTTCCACATAAATTTTTTCGACAGTGCCTGCCATGATGCCTTCCGGAAAGATGTGGCTGAAACCGCTGGTTGATATGGTATCGCCTTTCAGAATTTTAACATGCGCCGGAATATCGAGCAGGGTTCCGATGGCCGGGCTACCGCCGTTCCATACAATGGTGCCCATTTGGTTGAGCCTGTTGATTCGGGCGCTCAGTTTTGTGTGTTGGTTTAGCATCGACATCACCCAACTGAAATTATCTGAAACGCTCACCACAGTCCCAACAATGCCCTGAGGATTGAACACAGCCATATCGCGGACAATACCATGCCGTTTGCCCTTATTGAGCATAATGTAGTTGTTCCTTAAAGTAGTCGAATTGCTGATGACCTTTGCTACGGTGTAGGTATATTGTTGCCCGTAAAGCGTATCCTTAATCCGTATGCTGGTTGAATCGGTGGTTAACTGGCTTTCGGTGAGCTTTTGCCAGAGCCTGGCATTTTCATTGGCCAGGCGTTCATTTTCCTTTTTAAGTCTGAAGTATGAAGAAACATCGGACCAGGTACTGTAAATGCCCCCGGTGAATCCATCCGTTGCATTGGTTATAACAGACCGTTGGTAATAGCTCTTATTGACAATAAGAACAATAGAAGCCACTTCAAGCACGAGGAAAAGGAAAAAGAACCTATACCTCCAGATGAATGCCAGAATATATCGCATAGGCGTTCATTACAAATGATTGACCAGCCCCTGGAAACCTCGGCTTTACTTGATAAGGAATGTAAATTTATTGAAGTTCTTGAGGGCAATGCCGGTCCCTCTTGCTACTGCCCTTAACGGATCTTCCGCAACATGCACCGGGAGCTTGGTTTTCAGGTGAATACGCTTATCGAGGCCACGCAGCATTGAACCGCCTCCGGCCAGATAAATACCCGTGCGGTAGATGTCGGCTGAAAGTTCCGGCGGGGTCATCTCGAGGGCGTTCAGCACTGCAGCTTCAATCTTCGAAATAGACTTATCGAGACAATGCGCAATTTCCGAATAGTTTACATAGATTTCCTTGGGAATACCTGTGAGCATATCGCGGCCGTGTACGGGATAATCGGGTGGAGGATTGTCAATTTCGGTCATGGCAGCCCCGACATTTATTTTAATTGCTTCCGCAGTGCGCTCGCCAATGTTGATGTTGTGCTGCTTGCGCATGTATTCTTCAATATCGTTGTTGAAATCATCACCGGCAATGCGGATCGATTTATTATTGACAATCCCGCCAAGGGCAATGACAGCGATTTCGCTGGTACCACCGCCGATATCGATGATCATGTTGCCGGTTGGTTCGAGCACATCGATACCGATTCCGATGGCCGCAGCCATGGGTTCATGTATCAGCCTGACTTCTTTAGCGCCGGCCTGTTCAGCCGAATCTTTTACAGCACGCTCCTCAACCTCGGTTATCCCTGAGGGGATGCAGATAACCATCTTGAGCGCCGGGGGAAACAGGCTCCGGGTGGGGCCGGTCATTTTTATCAGCTCCCTGATCATGTATTCAGCCGACTGGAAATCGGCTATTACACCATCGCGCAAAGGCCTGATCGTTTTTATATTTTCATGGGTTTTGCCGTGCATCATCATGGCGCGCTTTCCAACTGCGATAATTTTCCCGGTATTGCGTTCTATGGCTATAATCGAGGGCTCGTCCACCACCACCTTATCATTATAAATGATAATTGTGTTGGCAGTTCCGAGATCCATCGCAATCTCTTTGGTCATGAAGGAGAAAAGTCCCATTTTATGTTGGTTTCTTAGAATACGTGATTAAAATCAGTTATCAGCAGGCTGATGTTAGTGTTTAAAATGCCGGGTTCCGGTAAATACCATTCCCAGGTTATGAGTATTGCAATAATCAATCGTGTCTTCGTCCCTGACAGAGCCACCGGGTTGAATCACAGCCCTGATTCCTGCCTTGTGGGCAATTTCAACGGAATCGGCAAACGGGAAGAATGCATCGGATGCCATAACCGCCCCGTTCAGATCAAGCCCGAAGGCGATGGCTTTTCCGATGGCTTGTTTTACGGCATCCACCCTCGAAGTTTGTCCTACTCCGCTTCCAAGCAACTGCTCTCCCTTTGCCAGCACAATCGCGTTTGATTTACTGTGTTTGACAATAATATTGGCAAACAAGAGGTCTTTTGCGGCAGTGTTGTCAGGCCCGGTTTGGGTAACTACCCTGAAATCAGCAGTTGTTTCCGATTTCAAATCCCTGTCCTGCTGCAAAATGCCGTTTAAAATAGTCCGGAATTGTTTTGGCTGAAAATCAAACGGTTTAGCCTGCAAAATTATTCTATTTTTTTTGCTTTTGAGCAGTTCCAAAGCATTTTTTTCAAAACCTGGTGCAACAATGATTTCAAAGAACAACAGGTTGATCTCAGCCGCAGCTTCATCGTCTATCATAACATTGGTAATCAGCACGCCACCATAAGCGGAAACAGGGTCTCCGGCAAGGGCCGCTTTCCAGGCATCGGTCAGTTTTGGCCTGCTGGCAACACCACAGGCATTGTTGTGTTTGAGGATGGCAAAGGTGGTTTCTGAAAATTCACGGATCAGCGAAACAGCCGCATCCAGGTCCAGCAGATTGTTGTACGACAACTCTTTTCCATGCAATTGATCAAAAACTTTGTTCAGGTTGCCAAAAAATTCCCCTTTCTGGTGTGGATTTTCGCCGTATCGCAATGCTTTCGCCTGCCCGGCGGTGCCGCGGAATTCAAGGTATCCGGCCTTTTCGCCCATATAGCCGAATATGGCAGAATCGTAACGAGATGATTCTGCAAATGCATAAGCAGCAAAACGAAGGCGGTCTTCAAGGGTGGTGCTGCAGTTATCCGAAGTCAGGATTTCAGTTAATTCATTGTAGTGTTTTGAAGATGGAACAACCATTACATCGTGGTAATTCTTTGCAGCAGCCCTGATCAGTGAAATGCCGCCAATGTCGATTTTCTCAATGATGTCTTCATGCCGGGCTCCTGAGGCCAGGGTAGTTTCAAAAGGGTAAAGGTCAACAATAACGAGATCGAATGGTGGGATCTGGTATTGGTTCATTTCTGCTATATCAGAAGCCAGTGAGCGCCTCCCCAGAATGCCGCCGAAAACCTTTGGATGAAGGGTTTTTACCCGCCCGCCCAGAATAGAAGGATAGTCGGTCAACGATTCCACCGTTTGCGCTTTTATCCCCAGCGATTCAATAAAACGATAGGTTCCGCCGGTTGAATATATCGAAACACCTGCATTGTCGAGCATTCTGACCAATGGTTCAAGTCCGTCTTTGTAAAATACGGAGATAAGGGCAGACCTGACTTTTACGATTTCGTTCATTTTATGATTTATCGATGGCTGAAAAAATTACGAAAGAGCCGGTCGGATATCATTAACGGCATTTCTTCCAATTGATTGTCATAGGATTAGAAAAATTGCTGATTTCCAATTCCGACCTTTGGAATCCTTTGCAAGTTTATTAAAAATCGGGGCACCGAACAATAATTAGTTTCTCAATGAAGGCCTTAAATTATTATTTTTACATCGGGATTAAACGAAGCCGATGAAACAGTCGATTATATTTATACGCTTACTGCGCGAAAGTTATTTATTTGCACTCAGTGCCATCGTAGTGAACAAGGTTCGGACAGTGCTTTCATTGCTTGGAATTACGATTGGTATTTTTTCAATCATTTCAGTTTTCACTGTTTTCGATTCCATCGAACGTACACTTCGTGATAGCATTAACTCGTTGGGAAGCAATGTGTTGTTTGTGCAGAAGTGGCCCTGGTCTTTTGGTGGTGATTATCCATGGTGGAAATATATGAAACGGCCGGAACCAAACATGGCCGATCTTCAGGAGATTCAGCGCAGAAGCCAGGCTGCGGAAGCCAGTACCTATATGGTGCAGATGAACCGTACGATTAAGTTTGCAGGGTTAGCAGTCGAGAATGCCTCTGTGGTTGCCGTTTCCCACGATTATAATGTGGTCAACTCCATCGAGTTTGCCGATGGCCGGTATTTTACGCCTGAGGAATCGGCCGGGGGAAGGCCGGTTGCCATTATTGGTGATGAAATTTCCCAAACGCTTTTCCAGAATGCAGAACCAATTGGGAAGCGCATAAAAGTCTTCGGTCAGCAGATTGAAGTGATCGGCCTGTTGAAAAAGGAAGGCGAGAAAAGTTTCGGTAATTCAAACGATAATCAGGTGCTGATTCCGGTGAATTTCGGACGGAATTTCATTGACCTGAGGGGAGAAAATATTGGTGCTGCCATTATGGTCAGGGCTAAGCCGATGGTTTCAAACGAGGAACTGACCGATGAACTGACCGGTATTTTGCGTTCAGTACGCAAGCTGAAACCCGGTGTTGAAGACGACTTTTCGATCAACGAGACCAGTGTCATTTCGCAGGGGTTCGACCAACTGTTTAACGTAGTCGCCATTGTAGGATGGATTATCGGAGGCTTTTCGCTGTTGGTGGGTGGTTTTGGGATTGCCAACATAATGTTTGTTTCCGTAAAGGAACGAACGGCACAGATTGGTATTCAGAAATCTATGGGTGCCAAGAACTACTTCATTCTCCAGCAATTCTTGTTTGAAGCAGTCTTCCTCTCCATTTTCGGTGGAATTGTCGGTTTGCTGATCATCTTTATCATCACCCTATTGATTTCGATGGCACTGGATATGAACCTGATATTGACTTTTGAAAACATTGCCCTCGGAATCGGCGTTTCAGGCATCATCGGACTGGTTTCGGGCTTTCTGCCCGCCTGGTCGGCTTCAAGGTTAGACCCAGTGGAAGCGATGCGGTCGACGTTTTGAGAGGGTTGAGTTTTTTGGATGGACAAGTTTAGTGAAAAGTGAAGAGAGTGAAGAAAGTGAAAGAGTGAAGAGTGAAGAGTGAAAAGAAAGTGAAGAGTGAAGAGTGAAGAGTGAAAAGTGAAAAGTGAAGAAAGTGAAAGAGTGAAGAGAGTGAAAAGTATAGTAGAGACGCAATGCTTGCGTCTAAATTTCACAATAGAGTAAAGAAAGTGAAAAGTGAGTAATTAGCTGATTAGCAGATTTACGGTACTTTGAGACAGTTTAAATTCGAATCGGCAAGTAAGAATTGGTAGTAGCATGTTTTATTGCCAACTGCTCTCGTCAGAAATGACGGGTCCAACTGTCTTTTACCAACTCTCTTTCAGCCATCAACTCACTACTTGTCACCCTGAGCGGAGTCGAAGGGCACTACTCATTTCTCACTTTTTTTGCCAACTGCCAACTATTGACTTGAAGCTTTGAACTTTTAACTTTGAGTTTTTCTTTCTTTGCCAACTGCTTTTTGTCTTTTGCCAACTGAACCCTGCCAAAGGCAGGCAAGCCTTGAACGCGAAGCATTGAACCTTTGAACCTTTGAACCTTGCGGAGCGACTTGTGGTGAGCTCTTGTCGAACCAAGCGAAGTCCCGCCTCTTCTGCGGGAAACCTTTGAACTTTTTTAACCTTGCGGAGCGACTTGTGGTGAGCACTTGTCGAACCAAGCGAAGTCCCGCCTCTTCTGCGGGAAACCCTTGAACCCTGCCAAAGGCAGGCAAGCCTTGAACGGCGAAGCCTTTAACCCACCATAAAACCAAATGGAAAAATCCACGGATATCACGATCGGAAACTGGAGCGAACTTCAGGAGATGTTGTTCCGCGATTCATGGGATGGCAGCCTGGGCCGGTTTAGATCACCCTATGTTTACCGGGGGCTTTCTGATGCTGCGTATGAATTAGAAACCAGCCTGATGCGGATTGGAGGGCCTTTCAACGAACTCGAACGCCATCTTCTCAGAAACTTTAGAAAATATGCCCACCGCAACACCGTTTCCGGCGAATCGCTCTGGAACCTGCTGGCCATTGCCCAGCACCATGGCCTGCCAACCCGTCTGCTCGACTGGACCTATTCCCCTTACGTGGCGCTGCATTTTGCTACGGCCAACATTCTAAAATTTGATCTTGATGGGGTGATCTGGTGCTTGAATTATGTAAAATCCAACAATTTTCTGCCCAAAGGGCTACATGAGATCATCAAGGAGGAAGGTTCCAATGTATTCACCCCGCAAATGCTGGAACTGGAATGTAACTCGCTGAAGAAATTGGAAGCCATGTCGGATCACCGCTTTGTGCTGTTTCTCGAGCCGCCATCGATGGACGAACGCATTGTGAACCAGCATGCACTCTTCTCGCTGATGTCAAACGCAACGCTGGTGATGAACCGCTGGCTCAGCGATCATCCAGACCTTTTTTACCGGATTATCATCCCGGCTAAGCTGAAATGGGAAATCCGCGACAAACTCGATCAGGCCAATATTACCGAACGGGTGCTTTTCCCCGGCCTCGATGGGTTGAGCAGTTGGCTGAAACGGCAGTACAGCCCGAACCCGTTTCCAGGGGATTTGAAGATCAGCTAGTTTTGTTGATTAAAACCCGTATCGTGTTATGGCCATTTATTAAGATGTCAGCGTACTATTTTTACATCTCCATCTTATTGCTGATATAGTAATTTCTATCGGTGGCTATCGCCCGTTTCTATTAACAGAAACAATTAAAAATCCCGATCTTGCCGGACTTTTGAAGTATTAAAACTAACCGGTTTTTTCTTCCCATATTTTTGGGCTCCTGTCGGTGCTGATCAAAGCCAGGACTTCAACTGTGTTGTTTTCATCGTTAACATAAAAATGTGCCATATATGGGAATTTCTTCACCAAAATACAGCGTATTTCTTTGTACCGGGTGGTGTAAATCTGAGGATCCTTGCTCAGGGAATTGATTAGCTTAATTGCTGTATGTTGAAACCGCTTGCCAAGTCCGGCTTGCTGTTCATTGTACCAATTCGTAATATCCTGAATATCGGCAAGGGCTTCTGGTTCAATCTTTACTTTGTATTTTTTCATCAGGATTTGAGCGTCTTTTTAGCTTCCTCCCAATCCAATAGCCTTTCCGGGTTATTGCGTATCTTATCAAAACGTTTAATTACCAGTTTTTGGTGGGCTTCCGGAACTTCAAGGCTTTCTTTCTCTTTCTTAAAAGCATAATCGAGCAGGTTTTTAATAGCGTTAATCAGGTTTATATCGTTTACCTGTTTAAATTGCTCTATGATAATCGCTTTTTGGGCCTGTATGTTCATGTTACTTGTGTTTGCTATTAAACAACTGTTTTACTTTAAAAATTCAACGAAGGTTTAACATCACTTCTCTCGTACTTTCCAATAATTGGGATACGAACGCCGATTCTTTTGTAATGCCGGCCTGTGAAATAGTTTTATTCTTTCTGATCCCAGAAAGTCTGTCACCGGACGACATAAATGTATTTTATAGCACTGATAAATCAATGTTTTACAAAAATACAAAACATAAACTATCTATTCAAATAATAATTTGTTGATACTATCCTATATTTTCCGGAAAGAAAATTGTTTTTCAGCACATCCGCATGCCAGGCCAGATTTTCCGATTAATTTAAACATTGATTTATAGACTGAATCGCGAATAAGTGCTTTTTCCCGGCCTCAATAGTCTCAGCAGTTGGCTGAAACGGCAGTACAGCCCGAACCCGTTTCCGGAGGTTTGAAGATCACTTAAGTTTTGTTTTACGAACCTTTGGATCAATATCTATTTATCTGCCATCTCCACACACTTCCCAACCATCTCCGCCTCTTTACGGATAATGTAGGTTTCCGGCGCTGTCTGCCAGTTTTCTAATATCACCAACACCTCTGTAGGCAATTTCGTTACATCATTCTGGCTGAAGTAAAGATACAAAACCATCACCCGCAGCCAGTCCAAACGCTGATTATTATCGGTTGGGGCTGCGCTTTGGGTAAGGTAGTTGCTGAAGGTCTGCAACAGGGCCTCTTTCTTTGGCAGTGGCGGCACCAGCATATTCAACTTCCGCACAGCCACAAACGAAGGCAGTTGCGGAACAATGGTCCGGAGATTGAAGTAATCGTCAGGAATATCGATAACGATGGCTTCTTCCTGAAAATTCACCCAGAGATAGAGGGAATTGATGGGTTGCTGGGCGCGGGAGATGCCACACAGTAAGATAAGGAACAGGAGTATGATTGATTTTTTCATTTTTATGACAGGATTAACAGGATTGACAGGTTATTTTCTTTGTTATATTCTTTCGCCTTGTTTACCGGATGGTCTCGACTTCGCTCGACCACCGGTTCATGTTTTCAGATGGTCCCGGCTTCGCTCGACCACCAGTTCATGTTTTCGGATGGTCCCGGATTCGCTCGACCACCGGTTCATGTTTTCGGATGGTCTCGACTTCGCTCGACCACCGATAGCATCTGTACTTTAGAAACGGATGCAGGTGCTTGAGCGAAGTCGAAAGCACCGGATAATTGATGCCTGAGCGGTGGTTGGTGAGCTTTTTGTCGAACCAAGCCAAGACCACCACTCACCCTCACTCTACCACAAACCTCGCCTTGCCCATCTGCCTATTACCCGAATACACCACTGCCATATACAAACCCGACCTCCAACCGTAAATACTGAGCCCGGTTTCGTTAACACCAGAGTTAACAGGCAGTTCGTCCAATTGCCGGCCAAATACATCGTAACACACAATCCGGATATTGTGGTGATATTCCGTATTTTCAAGCAGAAACCGAACGTAATCCTTTGCCGGGTTAGGTGCCGGGATAATGGGTATCAGGCTGATGCGGGCCTCATACTCTTTTCGGGTAGGAATATCCTCCACATTTACAATTACCTCGCAATCAGTTAAATCAATGGTTCTTGAAACAATGGGATCGGGGCAGAGGTAATCATACACCCTGGGGGCGGTGTAAATGCTGTCGTACTCCAAATTCTCGTTAAATTTCATCAGGATGATGTCCTGATCCAATTCACTGCCAACAACTGCTCCTGCCAGAAGTTTGTTGTCTGATGTAACAATGAGGCCAACCGGAGCATGAGCAGTAGGATGCATTAATGAATTGTGCCAACCACCCAGCGAATCCAGCTCATGCAGGCCAAACCAGCCGGGATAAGGTGTATTTTCATCAACAAAACGGATACACACATATAGTTTTCCATCACCTGTAAAGGATGGGTTCACCATAAAACCCTCGGCCCACTTATTATCAATCATTGGAATATTAACAAGTGAATCTGCGAGTAGATTTCCGTTTATGTCATACTTAAGTAGTCTTGGCAGCGAACTTGGCCAGATGGACTGATCAACAGCGCCTACATAAAAACTGCCGCTTTCATGCTGGGTTGCCCAACCGGCTAAGGAATAGGCTAACGTGTCGGTTGCTTTGTACACACTTACCCATTCTTCCTGTCTGCTGCTG
>JBBQIQ010000131.1:0-11481 GCA_038325075.1 Bacteroidales bacterium
GCAATAAACAAGGGTCCGGCGAATTGGAGACTGTAACTGAAGAGTTCTTTATTGAAAATACTTAACAGAATTTCCACCAGCAGGTAAGGAATGGCAATACGGCCGATCTTTGGGCCAATGCCAAGAAAACTGAGTTTTTTCTCAGATTTTCAATATTTAAGAACATTTTTCCTGATTAACAATTCGCACAGAATAAATAAATAAATAAATAAATAAATAAAGTGAATCACTCATCACTCAAAACACATCTCAGATTTCTATTTACTCTCCCACCACCTGCGCCGCTATCAGCCGGTCATACCGCGTCCCAGGTTCGCGGTGATACACTAAAACTGTATAGGTGTTTTTGGTTTCATATCGGTTGCCTTCAATCAGCGCTGTTTCGGCTTTGGTGGCACCATCGGGCAGATAAGCGTACAGGTAGTTGTAGTAGCCCTGCTTCAGATAAAGACGGGCCTGATAACCCTGCCGGGCAAAGTTGTATTCCATGCGCCCATAGCCGGTTGCGGATGGCGGACTGTTGCCGGGCGCGGCAAATTGCCAGTCGGTAAGTGCACCCATGATATAAATCCCACCTCCGGTGATAGGTTCCGGGTAAGGCAGAAAGAAATCAACCCATACATATTCCGATTCGATGGTGGCATCGTTGGCATCCTCGGTCTTGATCAGCCGCTGACCGTTGATATCTCCATAAGTAATATAAGGGGTGGTGACTCTGTTTTTATCGGGAAGCAATTCAACATGGTAGCCATCGGTACGGTTGTCGATGGCCCTGATTCGTTCCGACTGATATCGCAGGCTCTTGATATCGAAATAGCGAAACTCATTGCCGGCTTCAAAGGTGTTGGTACCGTCGGTGTATTTGTAGTCAAGCTCATCGCCGCGCAGCATCATCGGTTTCAAATCCAGCAAAGCATTGTCCCAACGATTGTTCTGAAGTACGACAACCTTCAGATCACGCAATGGTTCGCTGATTATATAATTGCCGGTGAAGATCGAGAACTGAACTTCATGATGGGTAAACCGCTGTTCGATGAGGCTGCCCGCTCTTACTAACCCTTTAACCGTTACCCCGGGCTCCACAACCATAAAACGCCGGGTTATAACAGGATTGTCAGGTTGTCCATCAGGATATACCTTTAAAATGTAATTTCCGGAAAGGGTAAACTGCAGGTTTTCACTGGGAATAACGAGGCTGTAATTAACGAAACGTTGCAGTGTATTGAACGAAAAGCGGTAATCGCGGATATAATCATCAGTAAACCCTTCTATGTATTCATTCTGCCACAGATCGGTTGGATTCCATGCAGCATCGCAATGTACAACAGTGTATTGCCATAAAGCATAATCCCCATCCAAATCGTCGAAAGACAAAACCAGGCGTTCACCGGAACCATAAGTGATAATGGGAGGTGTAAGTTCCCATCCTTCACGATGAAATAACACACTGGCAATAGACTCTTTGTAAACATAATCAGTATATCGCAGGAAATCAGAAGCGTAATAAGCGTCCTTATCGCTCCCCTTTTTCGCTTGCCGTTCGGGCGTATTATTGCGGTCTGTCTTGTCCTTTTTATCGCGTTGAGCCTGAACCGTCAGACTGCCTGAAAATATTATGAAGAAAACAAAAAACTTCATTGTGAATCGATGAACAATAGATCCCATGTGCTTGTTATTGGCTTGACTTATTGCAAAGATAGTATTTGGTGTCTTCCGAAAGTGTGAAAAAAAGCTGTTACTTCGCATCTTAAAACCAGTTGCATCCGGAAGAAGGTTTTCACAAAGTTAATGCCAATTTTTACATGTGATAAATCAAGTCCTGTTGCATAAGGCGACAAGAAAATGAATCCGGCGTACCAGTGGTTCAAATGCATAAAACAAGAATCGTTATTCTGATCAAAGTTTATACCCAAACTAACTCAGAAAAACTTAATAAATTGTTACTTTTGCATTCGTTTTTACAGGTTAGACTTGCCATGTCTGATTAATGCATGTAATTACATAGGTTATTATATACTGATCAACCATTGCTACTCAGAAAACAAAGAAATATGTCCAAAACAATCACATTAAGCAAGGGACTGAATATCAGGCTTAAAGGAGATGCAGAAAAAACGCTCAGGGAATTTACTGCACTCCATTTCGCAGTAAAACCAACCGATTTTATCGGGGTTTTTCCGCGTATGCTGGTTAAGGAGGGGGATGCAGTTAAAGCAGGAACTCCCCTTTTTATTGACAAGCATCGCGAAAATATTTGCTTTCCTTCGCCGGTTAGCGGTATGGTTTCTGAAATAAAACGCGGTGATAAAAGGGTTTTGCTTGAAGTCAGAATTGAGCCTGATGGCAAGAATGAGCAGGAAAGATTCGGGACCGCAGACCCCGCTTCATTGACAAAAGCCGAAATCACGGAAAAACTGCTCAAAAGCGGATTGTGGTCACTGATCAGGCAGAGGCCTTATGGCATTATTGCCAATCCGGATCAAACACCGAAAGCAATCCATATTTCAGCATTCGACACAGCGCCTTTGGCTCCCGATTACGATTTTATCGTGAATGGTAAGGGCGAATTGTTTCAGACCGGACTCGATGCCCTGGCAAAACTAACAGACAATAAAGTTCACCTGAATATCGGTAACAATACCTCGGCCAAAGAATTTCTCAATAGTCGCAATGTTGACATCACCACTTTCAAAGGCCCCCATCCGGCCGGCAATGTCGGGATACAGATTCATCATATTGATCCGATAAACAAAGGCGACATTGTTTGGTTTGCCGGCGTGCAGGATGTTATTACCATCGGCAACCTGTTTAAGCAGGGTGTTTACAATTCGGAGATTATACTGGCTCTTGCCGGCTCGGAAGTCGTAAAAACAGGTTATTACAAAACCCGTCGTGGGGCATGCATCGGCAAACTGATAGAAGGCAATATAAAGGAAGGCAATGTGCGTTACATATCGGGCAATGTTCTTACCGGAACCCAAATCAGGCCAGATAGTTTCACCGGATATTACGATTCAGCAGTTACCGTTATACCTGAAGGCAACTACCACGAATTTCTCGGGTGGGCACTTCCGGGCCTTGATAAATTAAGCTTCTCCAGATCCTTTCCATCATGGCTGATGCCGGGCAAAAAATATACCGTTGATACGAACCTGCATGGTGGCGAAAGGGCTTTTGTGATGACCGGTCAGTTTGAAAAAGTACTTCCAATGGATATTTATCCCTTGCAATTGCTGAAAGCCATTCTTGTTGAAGATATTGATCTTATGGAAAACCTTGGTATCTACGAAGTTGAACCTGAAGATTTTGCACTTTGCGAATTCATTGACACCTCTAAAACTGAAATTCAGACCATCCTAAGGAAAGGGCTTGAAACGATGCGTAAGGAGATGAGTTAAGAAACCAGGTAATGAAAAAGTCGATGTCACTTTAACTTGAAAATAATTTTTACTGAATGAAAGCGCTCAGAAAACAACTGGATAAAATTAAACCTCAATTTCAGAAGGGCGGAAAGTTCGAAAAGCTTCACTCATCTTTCGATGCTTTTGAAACCTTCCTGTTTGTCCCTGATAGAACAACCAGCCACGGCAGTCATATCCGCGACAGCATCGACATGAAGCGTACCATGAGTGTGGTGGTTATTGCTATGATTCCAGCATTGCTTTTCGGCATCTGGAACGTGGGTCATCAGCATTTTCTATCACACAATGAAATTGCTGATTTTTGGGCTAAGGTGCTTTATGGTTCATTTAAAGTTTTGCCGATCATCATTGTATCTTATGTTACCGGACTTGGAATTGAATTCATTTTTGCACAGGTCAGACATCATGAAGTTAATGAAGGCTTTCTGGTTTCCGGAATGCTCATCCCACTTGTTGTACCCCCGGATATTCCTTTATGGATGGTAGCCGTTGCAACGGCTTTCGCTGTGATCATAGGGAAAGAGGTGTTTGGCGGAACCGGCATGAATATTCTGAATCCTGCGCTCACAGCCAGAGCCTTTCTTTTCTTTGCTTATCCGGCGCAAATCTCAGGTGACAAGGTTTGGATTGCTGAAAAAGCCGATGCATTTTCCGGTGCAACACCACTTGCGGAGGCTGCAGCAGGCGTTGGTTCCGGCACTGTAAATTTTTCACACTCGTTCAGTGATATGTTCTTTGGTTTTATCCCGGGCTCAATCGGAGAAACTTCTACCCTGGCGATCCTGATAGGTGCCGTTATTCTGGCAGTAACCGGAATCGGGAGCCTTCGCATTATGGTTTCAGTTGTATTGGGAGGGCTCTTTATGGGAGGCTTGCTTAACCTACTATCGGTAAACGCCTTCATGGATGTACCTTTCTACTATCACCTGGTAATGGGCGGATTCGCCTTTGGTGCCGTGTTTATGGCTACCGATCCTGTTACAGCCTCGCAAACTGCCAAAGGAAAGATTATATACGGTTTTCTGATCGGGTTAATGACGGTGCTTATCAGGGTGCTCAACCCGGCCTATCCGGAAGGAATGATGCTGGCCATTTTGTTGTTGAATGTTTTTGCACCATTGATCGATCATTACGTTGTTGAATCAAATATCAAAAAAAGGCTGAAACGCGCTCTTAAGCCGGTAAAGGCCTGATTAAAATATTCTTTGTAACCATTGCAAATAACCCGTAAAATGTTTAGTAACAGTTATATATTCAAATACGCGTCTATCATGGTAATCGTGGTAGCAGCGTTGCTTTCCGCTGCAGCAATCCTGCTTCAGCCCGCGCAGGAAAGGAATGTTAAGATTGAAAAAATTCAGGATATCCTCCAATCGGCGAACATCGAATCAACCACTTCCAACGCTGAAGAACTCTACAACAAACACATTGTTAAAGAGATACTGATCAACAGTGCAGGAGAAGAAGTGAGTGTTTACGCCAACGGCAAATTCGAAAAAGGGGATAAACGCGCCTTTATGGTTGATCTGAAAGCGGAATTAAAGGTCCAAAAACAGTTGAAGTCGGGTAAAGGAAGTCAGGAACCTGTTTTCCCGCTTTTTTTATGCCGCAAAGTTGATACTGACCTTTATATTATCCCGATGTATGGAACCGGCCTCTGGGGCCCGGTATGGGGAAACATGGCTTTAAAAAGTGACCTGAATACTGTCGAAGGCGTCACTTTTGGCCATAAGGGTGAAACACCCGGACTAGGTGCTGAAATCTCTACGGAAATATTCGAGTCGCAGTTCCCGGGTAAGACAATACTTGATGAAAACGGAAACTTCGTTTCAATTAAAGTGGTAAAAGGCGGGGTAAGCAACTCAAACATCAATCCGATGCATGGGGTTGACGCCATATCCGGTGGTACTATTACCAGCGATGGTGTGAGTAATATGCTGAACGACTGTCTCGAAAATTATGTACCTTATATTAAAAATCAAAAAGCTATATGAGCTCTGAAAAAACTGAAAGAGAACCAATGTTCTCCACAAAAACCAAAAAGCTGCTGCTTGGACCTCTGAATAAGGATAATCCGATCACTGTTCAGGTGCTTGGTATATGCTCTGCTTTAGCTGTTACAGTAAAACTTGAACCAGCTTTTGTTATGGCAGTATCTGTTATTGCTGTTACTGCCATATCCAACCTGTCGATTTCGATGCTCCGCAACACTATACCACCACGAATCAGGATTATAGTTCAACTTGTTGTAATTGCTGCCCTGGTAATCCTTGTTGACCAGATCCTGAAAGCTTATGTTTACGATGTCAGTAAGCAATTGTCGGTCTTTGTCGGACTTATTATCACCAACTGTATCATTATGGGACGTCTTGAAGCATTTGCCATGGCAAACAAGCCCTGGCCTTCATTTGTTGACGGCATCGGAAATGGTCTTGGCTATGGTGTAATACTCATCATCGTGGCGTTTTTCCGTGAATTACTTGGATCGGGAACAATCTGGGGTTTTCACGTAATGCCGAAAGCTTTTTATGAATTGGGATATGTTAACAACGGACTGATGATTCTTCCGCCAATGGCACTTATTGTCGTTGGTATCATCATTTGGGTTCAACGTTCGAGGAACCCTGAATTACAGGAAGAAAAATAGTCACTCACTCATAAGATTAACATTATGGAAAATCTGATAAACATCTTCGTAAAGTCAATTTTTATTGACAATATGATTTTTGCCTATTTCCTTGGGATGTGCTCATACCTGGCGGTGTCAAAAACGGTAAAAACGTCGGTTGGACTGGGAATAGCTGTTGTATTTGTGCTTGGCATAACAGTGCCGGTTGACTACCTGATCAACAATTACCTGCTACGCAAAGGTGCACTCACCTGGCTGGGAAGTGGATTTGAAAGTGTTGATCTGAGTTTTCTGAGTTTCATCATGTTTATTGCAGTTATTGCTTCCATGGTACAACTAGTCGAAATGGTCATCGAAAAATTCTCACCCACCCTCTACACTTCGCTCGGAATTTTTCTACCGCTTATCGCAGTTAACTGCGCTATTCTGGGTGGATCATTGTTCATGCAGGAGCGCGAATATGAGACCATTGCAGAAGCCACCGTTTTTGGCCTGGGGAGTGGCATCGGTTGGTTTCTGGCAATTGTGGCCATCGCTGCCATCCGGGAAAAGATAAAATACTCCAATGTTCCGAAACCACTCAGGGGCCTTGGAATAACTTTTATCATTACCGGACTGATGGGTCTGGCTTTCATGAGTTTTATGGGTATAAAACTGTAGAACATAAACTGATTATTTTATAAACAAAGAAAAGAATATACTAAAATGGGAACCGGAATGATTGTGCTGATCAGCATCGTGGTA
This sequence comes from Bacteroidales bacterium, assembly GCA_038325075.1. GTDB lineage: Bacteria > Bacteroidota > Bacteroidia > Bacteroidales > Lentimicrobiaceae > Lentimicrobium. The sequence continues at coordinate 6,796 of JBBQIQ010000131.1, forward strand.
TTCTTAACCATCATACTGCTTTTAGTCGGAGTACTACTTTATGTACGAAATAAACTTACCCCTCCGGGAAAAGTAAAAATCACCATCAACGATGAAAAGGTCCTGGAAGCTGATCCAGGGTCAACGCTGCTCAGCACACTTGCCAATGAGAAAATTTTCCTGCCCTCAGCCTGTGGAGGTGGAGGAACTTGCGCCATGTGCAAATGCCAGGTATTCGAAGGGGCCGGTGATATACTCCCAACAGAACAAGGTTATTTCACCCGAAAGGAACAACAAAACCACTGGAGGTTAGGTTGTCAGGTTAAAGTGCGTGGAGACCTGAAAATAGGGATTCCGAAAGAAATTTTCGGCATTAAGAAATGGGAGTGCGAAGTGGTGAGCAACCGCAATGTGGCAACCTTCATTAAAGAATTTATTGTCAGGTTGCCTGAAGGTGAAATTCTTGATTTTCAATCCGGTGGTTATATCCAGATTGATGTTCCCAAATGCGAAGTTGACTTTAAGGATATTTTTGTTGAAGATATATTTCGTGAAGACTGGAATAAGCTTAAGATATGGGATCTGAAGATGAAAAACCCGGATCCCATTTTCAGGGCGTATTCCATGGCCAATCACCCGGCTGAAGGCAATATCGTGATGCTCAACATCCGCATTGCCACCCCGCCATGGGACAGGGCCAAAAATCAGTTTATGAAAGTAAATCCGGGAATCTGCTCTTCCTATATTTTCTCACGTAAGCCAGGCGATAAAGTTATGGTGTCAGGCCCTTATGGAGAATTTCATATTAAAGATTCCGGTAAGGAAATGCTGTACATTGGTGGTGGCGCAGGAATGGCCCCATTGCGTTCTCAGATTTTCCACATGTTCAATACCCAGAAAACCAATAGAAAAGTAAGTTATTGGTATGGAGCACGTTCATTACGTGAAGTATTCTATGATGACGAATTCAATACCATTGCAAAGAACTTCCCGAACTTTAAATTCAACCTGGCATTGTCAGAACCAATGCCCGAAGACAACTGGACGGGTTACACCGGCTTTATCCACCAGGTGGTTCTCGATAATTATCTGAGCAAGCATCCTGAACCCGAGGAAATTGAGTATTACCTCTGCGGCCCGCCTATGATGAACACCGCCGTTTTTAAAATGCTCGATAACCTCGGGGTTCCAAGGGAAAGTATTGCTTTTGACGACTTCGGCGGATAGCCAGAATTAAATAATTACGACGAAATAGCCCGCCTGAAGTGCGGGCTATTTTCATTTTATGGCTGTGGAATATTAACTATTTTTACTGACCACTAAAAGGTTCTCCAATCTATGAAAAATCTACTGGCACTGCTGTTGTTCTTTTCTATGTATCTCGTTTCCTGCAGCAATTTTAGCAATAAAAAGGAAGTTAAAATTGAGGGGCTTGCACAGGGTACTTATTATGCCATAACCTATTACGACAAGGAGGGAATCAATTACCAGACTGCAATTGACAGTTTTTTCAAGGCCTTTGATATGTCCGCTTCTGTTTATCTTGAGGAATCCATTATATCAAGACTGAACAACAACGATTCAACTGCCATAGCCGATGAGGCATTTAAGTATATTTTCAACAAATCAATGGAGGTTTCACGCAAAACAGAAGGCGCATTTGATATCACCGTAATGCCACTAGTCAATGCCTGGGGATTTGGGTTTACGGATCCTATGAAGCTGGATTCAGCAATAGTTGACAGCATTTTGCCCCTGGTAAATTACAGGAATATTAAATTGGTTAACGGCAAACTGATTAAAAACAACCCTGAAATCAAAGTTGATTTCAATGCTATTGCTCAGGGCTATTCTGCCGATCTGATCGGAAAAATTCTGGAATCAAAAGGTATTGAAAATTATCTGATTGATGTTGGTGGTGAAGTTTTGGCAAAAGGCACAAAATCAGGAAATAAAATGTGGAAAGTTGGCATCGAGAAACCCGCGGAGAATGCTGATGATGCCAGGAAACTGAATGCCGTGGTTAACCTGAAAAACAAAGCTCTGGCCACCTCGGGAAATTACAGACGGTTTTTTGTAAAGGATGGAATAAAATATTCACACACCATCGACCCGAAAACAGGATTCCCGGTAAACCACACGATTCTCAGTACATCGGTAATGGCAAATGATTGCATTACAGCCGATGCATACGCAACTGCATTTATGGTGATGGGCCTTGAAAAAATAAAGTCTTTCCTGAAACAGAATCCTGATCTTGAAGTCTATATTATTTATGCTGAACCCAACGGCAGGTTAGCTACGTGGACCAGCAATGGATTGAAAGAACTGATTGAATCAGTTCCCACTGAAAACATATAATTTCAGACAGTCTTATTCTGGCAGGTTCCGGCTGATTCTAAGTCGCCTCCACACGAACATCCGATTTTTACGCCAGTTGTCGGATCTACACTTCCGCACGATTTTTTGAATTCACTGCCTTTCAGGAAGAACATTTTAATCGCGATACCTGCAACTGCCAGGCCAACCAGCACTATTGCAATGAGAATTATTTTAATGATCATTTGAGTTGGTTTGAGATATTTTAGTTTTTGTCTGAAAGTCGGTTTAAAATTTAAACGTGCTTAGCAGGTGAATATTCTGTTCAATAAACAACCTTTGTTGAGGAAAGTTGTCGGAGAACCGGCAAATTCCGGGTATTTTACTCACGGGCATTGTCTTCGTATTTCATAGCACAGAATAGCCGTTGCGATTGAGGCATTCAGCGATTCTGCCCTGCCTGAAGAACCTGCATTTGCAGCCGGAATTGTAATCTTTCTGGTAATAAATGGTTTAACCGAATCTGAAATTCCATGTGACTCATTCCCGATAACCACAATACCATCCTTTCCAAGCTTAACTCCACTGATATCCTCACCTTCGAGCAAGGTGCCATAAACCGGTACCCTATCCAAATTGCCGGAAAGGTACGCATGAATATCAGTATAATGAACAGGCATCCTGAAAACAGAACCCATGCTTGCCTGAACTACCTTTGGGTTCCAGATATCCACACTTGAAGTGGCTGCTATTATCCTGTCAATGCCAAACCAGTCGGCTGTGCGGATGATGGTACCCATATTGCCCGGATCGCGGATCTGGTCCAGCAACAAGACCCATTCTCCGGAAGCATCCGGAACGGGAATACCTGAAGGAATTTTCACCAGTGCCAGCACCTGATTTGGCGTGGATAATGCACTGATTTTTTCAAGTTCAGCCTGGGTGATTTCAACTACATCAACCAAATACCTGCCATCAGGCAAATGGCCGGCATCGATCCATTCAGGGGTGGCAAATATCTGGTGTATTTCAAAACTACTTTTAAGCGCTTCATTAACCAGCTTAACACCTTCGGCTATAAAGAGTCCATGTTCCTGCCTGTATTTATGCAGACGGAGCGAATTAACAAGTTTGAGTTGATTCTTCGATAACATGGGTTCTAATAAAAATCCCGGCAGTAGGAGCCGGGATTAAAATAATAAAAAATCGCCGGAATGTTATGCTATTCAGCAAAAACTTCAAAGTTAACCATAACGCTGACACCTTTGTGCAACATTACTTTAGCTTTGTATTCGCCAACTTCTTTTACTGAATCGCCATCAAGATGGATTTTCTTGCGGTCGATATCATAATTGAATTGTTCTTTCAGGGCTTCAGCAATCTGCAGTGAGTTAACCGAACCGAAGATTTTACCGGTTGAGGCAACTTTTGCGCCTATTTTAACGGTAATGTTTTCAAGTTTTTTAACCAAAGATTCGGCTTCGTTACGCACTTTATCTTCCTTGAATGCCTTTTGTTTCAATGTTTCGGCATTCATCTTTTTGTTTGCTTCGGTTGCCAGAATAGCAATACCCTGCGGAATAAGATAGTTACGTCCGTAACCATCACGAACCTTAATGATGTCAGTTGCATATCCAAGACTGGGAATGTCTTTCTTAAGAATTACTTCCATTGTTTGATCCTCCTTATTTTAACAAGTCAGCCACATAAGGCATCAGGGCAATATGACGGGCCCTTTTAACCGCCTGCGCAACCTTACGCTGGTATTTGGTTGATGTACCGGTAATGCGGCGGGGAAGAATCTTACCCTGCTCATTTACAAACTTCATCAGGAAGTCAGCATCTTTGTAGTCGATATACTTGATACCGCTCTTTTTAAAACGGCAGTATTTCTTTTTCTTAACATCGACCGCGATCGGGGTTAAGTATTTTATTTCTGAATTTGATTGATTTGCCATTGTTGATTGAATTAAAATTAGACCTTTTCGGCTTCTGTAACTGGCTCGGCAGCAATTGCGGCGGCTTTATTAACACGTTTTTTCTCGTTGTAGGCAACGGCGTGTTTGTCGAGCGCAACGGTGAGAAAGCGAAGAATACGCTCATCACGTTTGAATGCTATTTCCAGATCATTAATCAGGCCACCTTCTGATTTAAACTCAATAAGGTGATAAAAGCCCGAAGTTTTTTTCTGGATGGTATAGGCAAATTTGCGCAGGCCCCAGTGGTCTTCGTGGACTATCTCAGCCCCCTTGTCTTTCAGCAATTTCTGAAATTTTCCAACCGCTTCCTTCATCTGTTCATCAGACAAAACGGGAGTCATAATGAAAACGGTTTCATAGTTTTTCAACATCTGTTTTAAGGTTTGATTATTAATTCAATACGAATTTT
>JBBQIQ010000132.1:0-11267 GCA_038325075.1 Bacteroidales bacterium
GTATATAGGTGACTACAATAACCTGATCCAATTGGGTTATCTCTACAACGGTGACATCGGACGTTTACCCGAAACCTATATCGCAGCGCATATTTTCCGTGACAGCTTACCGGGGCCCAAAGTTCAGCCCGAACTTATCACCCTGAACGACCTCTCCATGGACAGGGTAAGCACTCTTGTAACCTTCGAAAATGTCCGTTTTGCAGAAGGCGGCGAAGAAGTATGGGCCCCAAAGGAAGTTTCGGCAACAGACCGCACCATGATGGACCAGAGTGGTAAATCGATGATTGTAAGGACGAGTAGCTTTGCCAATTTCTCCAATGATACCATACCCGGTGGATATGGCAAGATTACAGGCATTCTTTCAGTATTCGGGACTACCTGGCAGCTTATCCTCCGCGACACGGCTGATATCAGGAACTTCAGCGGCGTTGTTCCTCCTCCTCCCGGCAGCGGCACAGGAACTTTTGAGGATCCTTTTGATGTGACAAAAGCAATGGCAAGCACAGGAACCGCCAAATGGGTGCAAGGATACATAGTTGGTGTTTATGAAACAGATGCTGATCCTTTCACAGCTAATTTTGTCGCTCCTTTCAGGACTAACAGTAATATTCTGATTGCAGCAACTGCTGAAGAAACCAACTTAGCCAACTGCATGCCGGTTCAACTTCCTGCCGGCGCGATCCGCGATGCCCTGAACCTTGTAACCGTTGAAGGAAACAAAGGAAAACTGGTAAAAGTGCTTGGTAATCTTGAATCCTACTTCAGCCAGGCTGGTGTGAAAGGATTAACAGGCTACTGGCTCGACGGCTCAGGAATCATTCCGGTTACCGGATTCTTTACAGAAGATTTCACCACTACCCTTGGTCAGTTTACCGGAACCAGTGTAGTTGGCGACCAGATATGGGAGTGGGCCAACTTTGGCGGCGGCTGCGCCAAAATGAGTGGCTATGCCAATACCGTTAACAATGCCAATGAAGACTGGCTGATCTCTTCACCGATTTCACTCAGCGGCCTGACCGGTGTAAAAATGAGTTTCCAGGAAGCCATCAACTACATCTCCAGCATCGATGACCTGAAAGTACTTGTTTCTACCAATTACGATGGCACCAGTAGCCCCAACACAGCCACCTGGACTGAAATGACCGGCTTCACCCGCTCACCGGGCAATAGCTGGACATTCGTAGAAAGCGGAGAAGTCAGTCTTTCTGCATTTGAAGGTCAGAATATCCGCATAGCCTTTAAATACATCAGTACTGCTGCTGCAGGCGCAACCTGGGAAGTTGGAAGAGTGGTGCTTACTTCAGCAAAATAACAATCTTTTTATCATTCAGAAAAGAGAAAGGCTGCCCGGTGGGCAGCCTTTTCTTATGATGAAATTTTTGTAGAGTATTGACTGTCGGTAATTGACAAGAGAGAATTATCCGAACAACCCGAGTCAATGTTCTTCAAACATTTAAAATAACAAGGGTTTATTTATATGTATCCTATAAAATAACAAGGGTTTTTTTAAGGTAGCCTTTAAATTAACAAGGATATTTATACGAACGTTTTTGTTTTGTCTAACCATACCCCCAGACTGCCCAGGACAAACCTGTTAGGTTACCCTCTCCTTGTCTTCTTTCCTCCTGGTTTCTCTATTGCAATTCCAAAATATCATTAATTTCGCAAAACACTCAGCCACCTCAGATTTCCCAACTATCTCCTGACATTAGACATTGGACATTAGAAATTAGAAATTAGAAATTAGAAATTTCTCCTTGTCTCCGTTTCTCCCCTTCTAAGTTTCCCCTGGTCTTCGCTTTAATCGGCCAAAACCATCTCCTCAAGCGGCACCAGTGCTATAATGGCCTTTGAAACCGAATCAACTTCACGAAAAGTGAGGCTCAGTTTGTCGTTCACCTCCTTCATGCGGCAGTTTTTGTGGTAAATCTGGATAAATTGAAGTACCACTGAGAAGATATTGCTCTGGAAAAAAGGTGATTCCTTATTGGTGATAAAAGTAGCCGTTAACAAGCCATTGCGCAGGCTGATCTTCTCAAAACCAAGGCTGCGTGCCATCCGACGCAGACGGATGGTATTGAGCAATTCCTGTGTTTGGGGCGGGACCGGGCCAAAACGATCAATCAGTTTTTCCTGGAACTTCAGCAGGTCTGCTTCTGCACTGATACTATCGAGTTCCTTATACAGGCTCAGCCGTTCTGTTATGTTGGTCACATAACTGTCGGGCATCATAATCTCAAGGTCGGTCTCAATGAGGCACTCCTTCACATATTCCCTGTTTACCGGTTCTACATCTTCATAAAGTCCTGCAAAATCAGACTCTTTAAGTTCCATAATGGCCTCGTCGAGGATCCTCTGGTACATCTCGAAACCGATTTCAGAAATAAACCCGCTCTGTTCGGCACCGAGTATGTTTCCTGCTCCGCGTATATCCAGGTCGCGCATGGCGATATTGAATCCACTGCCAAGTTCCGAGAATTCCTCAATGGCTTTCAGGCGCTTGCGGGCTTCATCGGTTAACACCGAAAGCGGCGGCGCCAGCAGGTAACAAAACGCTTTTTTATTCGTACGCCCTACCCTGCCGCGCAACTGATGAAGATCGCTGAGGCCGAAGTTCTGCGCTTCGTTGATGATGATGGTGTTTACATTTGGAATGTCCAGACCTGATTCGATGATGGTCGTAGCAACCAGCACATCGTAGTACCCTTCCACAAAGTCAAGCATAATCTTTTCGAGCTTGTGCCCTTCGAGCTGGCCGTGGCCGATGGCAATTTTCGCATCGGGAACCAGCCGTTGTATCATTCCTGTCAGCTCCTGAATATTATTGATCCGGTTATTGACCACAAAAACCTGCCCGCCGCGCGACAATTCGAAATGAATGGCATCGCGGATTACCTCTTCACCAAATGGATGCAGCTCGGTTTGCACCGGATAACGGTTAGGCGGCGGTGTATTGATTACACTTAAATCGCGGGCACCCATCAGCGAAAACTGAAGTGTACGTGGTATAGGTGTTGCTGTAAGGGTAAGCGTATCAACATTTACTTTCATTTTCTTCAGCTTCTCTTTGGTGGCTACACCAAACTTCTGCTCTTCGTCAATGATCATCAGGCCAAGGTCCTTAAACTTAACATCCTGGCTAACAATTCGGTGAGTCCCGATCAGGATATCTATTTTCCCATCGGCCAGATCTTTGAGTGTCTGGGTCTGCTCTCTGGCACTTTTGAACCGGTTGATATAGTCAACCCGGCAAGGGAACTCCTTCAGCCGTTCGCTGAAAGTCTTATTGTGCTGCAAAGCCAGAATAGTCGTTGGAACGAGCACCGCCACCTGTTTGCTGTCGGCCACCGCTTTGAAGGCGGCGCGGATGGCAATCTCCGTTTTACCGAAGCCCACATCACCACATATAAGACGATCCATTGGATACGATTTTTCAAGATCGCGTTTCACATCGGCAGTAGCCTTAACCTGGTCGGGCGTGTCTTCGTATATAAAAGAAGCCTCCAGTTCATGCTGCATATAGGTGTCAGGGTTGAATGAAAACCCATCGGCAGCTTTCCGCTCAGCGTAAAGTTTAATCAGGTCTTTCGCAATGTCTTTAACCCGTTGCTTGGTTTTTGACTTTAGTCTATTCCACGCATTGGAGCCCAGTCTGTTAAGGCCAGGAATGGTTCCTTCTTTCCCGACATACTTCGAAATACGGTGCAGAGAATGGATGCTGACATAACAAATGTCGTTATTCTGGTATATCAGGCGGATGGCTTCCTGCTGCCGGCCATTGTTCTCAATCTTTTCAAGCCCGTCGAAACGGCCGATCCCATGATCGATGTGGGTTACATAATCGCCCGGCTGAAGGTCGTAAATCTCCTTCATGGTGATGGCTTGTTTTCCGGCAAAGCCATCGCGGATGCGGTACTTGTGATAACGTTCAAAAATCTGGTGATCGGTGTAGCAGGCGATCTTCTGATCCCGGTCAACGAAACCTTCGTGAAGCGAAAGGTTCATCACCGCATAGTTGACATCTTTATCAGTCAGTCCACGGTTGCCTTTCAGATCGGTAAGGATGGTCTCTATCCGCTCTGTTTGCTTTGGATTGTCAGAAAGAATCAGGTTATTGATGCCCGTCTTGCTGTTCTCATCCAGTTCCTTAAGCAACAAATCGAAATTCTTGTTGAAGGAAGGCTGTGGCAGCATATTGAAATCAATCAGCTTACCTTCCTTTATCAGGAAATGGGTTCCGAATTCAACCAGGCTGTGCAGCAGAATGTCAGATTTAAAGTTGTCAGCCGTGCAGAAAAGCTCCTCAGGCTTCAGATGTTTGATGTCGGGAGACAACTCAGCAAAGGCTTTTTCGGCTTTTTCATATTCCTTTCCGGTTTTATCAATGGCAAATGCGAAATCCCTTATCCACACCACCGCGTTGCGGCCGATATATGTTAAGAAAGACCCCCGTTCTTCCTGAAGTGTACGGTCCTGAATGTTGGGTGTAATGGTTATATGATCAAGCCTGTCGATTGAAAGCTGGTTCGATGGATCGAAAGTGCGGATAGATTCCACATCATCGCCAAAAAATTCGATTCGGTAAGGCCGGTCGTTGGTGAATGAAAACACATCAACAATACCACCCCGAATGGAAAACTGCCCCGGCTCCACCACGAAATCAACCCGTTCGAAGCTGTATTCCATCAGCAGGTCAATCACAAAATCGATTGACAGGTTCTCCCCCAGTCCCAGGCGCAAGGTATTTTTCTTCAGAAATGCTTTACTGACAACTTTTTCGGTCAGGGCTTCGGGGTATGTTACTACCAACGAACCACCATCGCGGGTACTAAGCCGCTTCATCACTTCAGTGCGCGAAAGCACATTGGTGTTATCGGTTTTCTCAATTTCGTAAGGCCGACGATAGGTGGTTGGAAAAAACAGGACTTTCTTCTTATGGAAGGGCGTTTCCTGCTCACCAAGCAGATTTTCGAGATCGTTGAAAAAATAGGCGGCTTCTTCTTTCTGAGGCAGGACAATGATGTGAAGTGGGCCGGAGTTGCTGAATACCGAGGTGGCTATAACAGGAACTGCAGACCCTGTGAGCCCTTTCAACTGAAGCCTGAAGGATTCTTTGGAGTTGCATAAAGCAGCAATAGCCGCAACAGGCTCGCTGTTGCGGTAACGGTCAATGAGTTGGGAAGCTTTCACGGCTTGCCTGTTTAGTAAATTTCAGGCTGCAAAGGTAAACTTTATGGAGAAACTGTATTCTGCAATTTTTCATCAGGCACAAAACGCGACGTATCACTGTTAATACATTAATCCCCCGAATATTGCCGCATCATCTCCTCGGCTTTTTCAACCATGGATTTCGATCCAACAAATAAAGGAGTTCTTTGGTGCAACTCGGTCGGTTGGATATCAAGAATCCGCTCATAACCGGTTGAGGCCTTTCCTCCTGCCTGCTCGGCAAGGAATGCGATCGGGTTGCATTCGTAAAGCAGCCGGAGTTTCCCATTGGGATTTTTATGCGTTCCGGGATAAATATAAATACCGCCCATAATGAGATTCCGGTGGAAATCGGCTACCAGCGAACCAATATAACGGGTAGTGTATGGCCTGAGCGTTGCCGGATCATCCTGCTGGCAATATTTTATATACTCCTTTACCCCTTCCTGAAAATAGATGTAGTTGGCTTCATTGATCGAATAAATACTCCCCCCTTCGGGAATCTTCATGTCGGGATGCGAGAGGAAAAACAATCCGACTGATTGATCGAGGGTGAACCCGTTTACACCGCAACCGGTGGAATAGACAAGTATGGTGGAAGTTCCGTAGATAACGTAACCGACTGCAATCTGTTTGGTGCCGGGCTGCAGAAGATCGGCAACCGTTCCGGGCCCAGATTCGCTGATCCTGCGGTAGATTGAAAAAATGGTCCCGATCGGAACATTCACCTCAATATTTGACGAGCCATCCACCGGATCCATCGCTACCACATATTTTCCCTTTTGTGAAAAAGCATTTTCGTAAGTGTAAAGTTCATCGTTCTCTTCCGATGCAACGGCGCACACCATTCCACCGTGACGCATAGCAGCCAGGAAACATTCATTGGCGAATACATCAAGCTTTTTCTGCTCTTCGCCCTGTATATTTTGCTGCCCAAAATAGCCATTGATATCGGCAAGGCCGGCTTTGTTAATCTCGCGGTTAACAATCTTGGCGGCTATGCCAATGTCGTTTAATAACCGGGTAAATTCGCCGGAAGCATAAGCAAAATCGGCTTGCTTTTCGTTGATAAACTCAACTAAGGTTTTCATCATATTAGGAAAGAGTTACAAAGTTACAGAGTTACAAAGTTACAGAATTGGTGGCTGAGTAGTTGCTGTACAGAACTTTTTATAAGGCAAATTTGACCGCAACGTATCGAAGCCCAGAGTTGGTGGCTGAGTAGTTGCTGTACAGAACTTTTCATAAGGCAAATTTGACCGCAACGTATCGAAGCCCAGAATTTCAGAAATCTTACTATGAAAAGCTTAAGTCTGCTTCTTCTTATGACCCGGATAATCTGATACATTCAAATAATTGATAAATCCTTTTATCTTACCCGACAAATTAAGACAATCTTCAATTAATTCTTTGTATTTTTCTTCACAAATATAACCTGAATCGTAAATCCGGTGAACCTGCGACCTCGTTTCTCCAAGCTCCTTTGGAATAGTAAAGAAAATTCATAAATTCTTTCTTTCCGTCCCTTTCAAACCCTTCAGCAATATTATCCATTACAGACCCACTTGAATCAAGTACCTGGTTCCTTAATCCAAAATCTTTGGATAATGAAGTCGCATCAGCTATCATCCTGATTTTTTTACATAATTCCCTGGCTTTTTGCCAGATTTCAAGCTCTTAAAAACGTCTGATTGTCATAATCTTAGACTATTTTGATAAAAAAGAGACGTTGATATTCTTTGAATATGGGTCTGATAAATATAGGAATAAAATGAACGAAATCTAATCTTTTCACAGCAAATAATTAATCCATAACTAATTATCAGTGAACTAAGTCCTAAACCACTGAAACCTTGAAACTCTGGGCTTCGATACGTTGCAGTGAAATCTGTATTCAATAAGAAGTTTTTTACTGCAACTACTCAGCCACCAACCCTGGGCTTCGATACATTTTGCGAATTAAAAGTTCGTAATTAAACACATTATGTCGCAAAACACTCAGCCACCTAACCCTGAAACCCTTTAACTCTTTAACCTATAATAAAACAAATATATTAAATTTGTATGACCAAACCAATCACGGTATGAAAGTATTCAAATTTGGCGGGGCTTCTGTAAAAGATGCCGAAGCTGTTAAGAATGTTATGGGGATTTTGTCGCGCTATTCGGATGAACCCCTGTGTGTGGTTATATCCGCGATGGGAAAAACCACCAATGCGCTTGAGAAATTAACCGATGCCTGGGTTAATCAGGATATGATTGCATTAGAGTTACTTGGCCAGCTTGAAGAATACCACAACTTGATTGCCGGGTCACTAATCGAAAATGGGTCTAAACCTCTTCAGCCGGTATTTGCCGAACTACGAAAGCTGCTTCAGGCTGCTCCTCCCGAAATTTATGGTGCCGCTTACGATATGGTGGTGCCATTTGGCGAACTGCTTTCTACAACGCTGTTGAGTTCATTTCTGAATGAACAACAGGTTGCAAACCGCTTACTGGATGCCAGAGATTTAGTCATAACCGATGAATCCTATCGCAATGGGCGTGTACAATGGGAAGAAACCACCCGTCGCATAGTCAACGCGTTCTCAGATGAAAGTCCGGACCACAACAACACGATCACCATTACCCAGGGATTTATCGGAAGCAGCATGAACGGCCACCCGGTGACACTTGGCCGCGAAGGCTCAGATTTCAGTGCTGCTATATTTGCCTTTGCCCTGGATGCTGAAGAAATGATTATCTGGAAAGATGTGCCCGGCGTGCTGAATGCCGATCCGCGCTTTTTCAGCGATACTGTAAAGCTTGATCGGATCACTTACCGTGATGCCATTGAGCTGGCCTATTTCGGCGCTTCGGTCATCCACCCGAAAACCATTCAACCACTTCAGAATAAATCTATTCCGCTGTATATTAAATCATTTGAGCAACCGGATGAACCCGGAACCATGATTCATAATTTCACCGAAACACCTTCTCAAATTCCGTCTTACATCTCCAAGCCCAATCAGGTTTTGGTATCCGTTTCAGCCAAAGATTTTTCATTTATTGCCGAAGACGGACTGCATACCATTTTCGGGCTGCTTTCGCACATGGGAATCCGCACCAACCTGATGCAGAATTCTGCCATCAGCTTTTCTATTTGTATTGATGATCAGCCTGAAAAGTTGAACAGATTGTTTACTGCACTTGGTGGCGAGTTTAGTATTAAATACAATCAGGGGCTGGAACTGGTCACCATCCGTTATTATAACCAGGAAACCATCGACAAGGTCGTGAATAATCGAAAGATACTACTGGAGCAGAAGAGCAGGCTAACGGTACAGTTGGTGGTGGAAGGGGAGGCGACAGTTAGAAGTATGAAAGTTAAAGCTAAAATATAACATTCAAAAAAAATCCTTCCGTACTCATAAGACGTCTGTGGTTGCATTGACAGGGCTTCATGTAACTACACTGTTTTAAATAATCAAGGCATATAGGGATAAATGAGAATCTTTTTTTGTGAAGTTTGATTATCTTTACTGCACATTCACCGGTAATGACTTCACAATGCGGCTGAAACCTGAAATAGTACTATTTCTAAAACAGATTATCTTTGACCGTATTCCCGGTTCAAAGGTATATTTGTTCGGTTCAAGAGCTGATGACGCAGCTAAGGGTGGGGACATTGACCTGCTAATTATTACGAAAGAACCTGTTGATAAGCACATTCTCAGAAAGATAAGGATTGAGTTTTATAAAAGATTTGGCTGGAGAAAGCTCGATCTGGTAAACTTTACCGAAAACAATAGTTCTGCATTTTATAACCTTATTGCGTCGGGAGCCATACCATTATGAACCAGGATCAGCAACAAGCCAGTATCGAACTGCTACAGGCAGAATGGGCCTTACTCAGGGCTGCACTGGATACTTTGCAACTTTCCGTAAATTAAATGCCAGGCTATTGGCAATAAAGGTCTATACACATTTGAAGAGCACGAATCATTCGATTCATTGACTTCCAAGTTCAGCAGGGCGTCCGATATATTCACGCAAAAGGTATTCAGGACACTTTGGATACTGCTTCATGAGCCATTTATGCCATTTATCGATTTGATGAACAAATGTGAGAAAATGTCGATCGTTCAATCTGCTGATCAAATGTTTGAAATGCGGGATCTGAGAAATCAGATAGCCCACGAATATCTTCCGGACGCTTTGCAGGAGCTCGTTCCTGAAGTGATAGAAATTTCAGCTCACCTCAACGATAACGCTTTAACCTGTTACAGTTTCCTTTTGCAGCGAAATTGGATTCCCCAAAGCCCCTGATTTCCGGTTTGAATTTAACACAGGCTGCTTTTCCGATATTTTCCTATTTTTGCCCCTCACCCTGCAGCTAATTCATTATGAGTAATACCCCCGCCCAAAAATCCGGCTTCAAATCCTTTCCCCGCAATTTCTGGACAGTCATCGTTATGGAGTTTTTCGAGCGTGGCTCCTACTATGGGGTAATGTCGGTGCTGTCCATCTACCTGATTATGTCTCCCGGAGAAGGCGGACTGGGTTTTTCAAAAGAGGGGGTTGGTGTAATAAAAAGTACCATAACACCACTGCTTTACCTTCTGCCCATCCTGGCCGGTGCGCTGGCCGACCGTTTCGGTTACCGCCGGACATTAATGATGGCCTTTGCCGTAATGAGCACGGGTTACTTCCTGACAAGCCTGTCAACTTCCTATAGCCTTGTATTTCTGAGTCTTATATTGATGGCTATCGGCGCCGGGTTCTTTAAACCGGTAATTTCAGGGACCATCGCCCGGGTAACCGACCAAAGCAACTCCACCCTCGGGTTCGGCATCTTTTACTGGTCAATTAACCTGGGTGCCTTTATCTTCCCGCTGATCCTGGTCCCGTTCCTTAAAGGCATAGGGTGGAATTACATTTTCATCATGGCTGCCGTTGGAACCGGCTCAATGTTGCTGCTCAACCTGTTTGTTTACAAGGAACCTAAACGCCCGGCTAATACCAAACCCCTGTCAGAAGTGCTGAAAGGGATCGTACTGGTGCTGAAAGATTACCGCTTCGTGCTGATGATCGTTATTTACAGCGGTTTCTGGATCCTTTACTTTCAAATGTTCGACACCGTTTTGTGGTATCTCAAAGATTACATGGACATGACCCCGGTGAACAATGCTGTCAATAATTTTCTTGGCCTGTTTGTCGAAAACGCCAACTGGAAGTTTGATGCTGAACACGTTACCGTAATCAATGCAGGTGCCATCATTGTGCTGCAGTTGCTGGTTTCGTCCATCGTAAAGAAAACCCCTGCCCTGCCTACGATGATAGTGGGTATAGCCCTTGGAACTTTGGGTATGGGCATTCTGGCCATTTCTACCTATGCATGGGTTTTTGTTGCCGGACTTATAATTTTTTCAATCGGCGAAATGACTGCCCATCCAAAGTTTATTTCTTATGTTGGCCTCATCGCACCGCCCGACAAAAAAGCGCTTTACCTGGGCTATTCTTTCCTTTATGGGGTGATTGGTAGTGGTATTGGCGGAATCCTCGGAGCCACCATGTATGTGCATTTTGTAGATAACATGCAAAGGCCGGGACTGTTGTGGTTTATATTCAGTATGATCGGGGTGGCAACCATTATCGGTTTATTGCTGTTTAACAGGTTTTTGGCGCCAAAAACCTCATGAAAACGTAATAATTCCCGAAAATCTTGTAGTCTTTAAATTTAGATTATTGCTATCTTTGATTTATGAAAAGTTACAATCGCATTATCCGCATGAATGCTGAAAAAAGATTTGGCAAACCATGTGTCAGAAATACCAGGATTGCAGTCGCCGATGTGCTCGGATGGCTTGGATCCGGAATGTCTTTCGAAGATATAATCAATGACTACCCTGAACTAACCAGGGAAGATATCAGGGCCTGCTTACTGTATGCTTCTGACAGGGAGCGTAAACTTCAGGTTTCATGATGAAATTACTGTTGGACCAGAATATTTCATTCAGGGTAGCTATAAAAATTCAGGATATTTTCCCAGGAACAAAACAAGTAAGGGATCTTAA
>JBBQIQ010000133.1:0-11066 GCA_038325075.1 Bacteroidales bacterium
ACCTATATTAAACCTGAAAAGATTGTAATAACCCACATTCCTTATGATGAACTCCGCCGCAACTACAAGCGGATCAAGGAATATTATCCCGATGTGGAAGTTTTCCTGAACCACCTCGATAAAAAGGTTTTTTAGTTACAGAAATACATAATTACAGGGTTCAAGGGTTCAAGGGTTCAAAGGTTCAAAGGTTCAAAGGTTCAAGGGTTCAAGGGTTCAAAGGTTCAAAGGTTCAAGGGTTCAATCCCGCACGTGCGGGACAAAAGTTCAAAGGTTCAAGAGTTCAAAAGTTCAAGAGTTCAAAGGTTCAAAGGTTCAAGGGTTCAAGGGTTGCCCTCCCGACGAAGTGGTCGGGATTCCGCTTCGCTCCATGTGCCCTGCGCCCTGTGCTCTGAGCCCTGAGCCCCACGCCCTGCGCCCTGAGCCCCGTGCCCTGCGCCCTGAGCCCTGAGCTAAAGCAAAGGTATCTTCACAACAAACTTCTCCCCTTCCACGCCTGAAATCGTTTTTCTGTCAGTAAAATAAGCGTAACGGCTGGCAATGTTATTTAACCCAACACCTGTTGACTGAATGTGCGATTCACGTACCTGCAGGTTATTTTCGACTACCAGATAATCATCCTCACTGAATACTTTTACCAGCAAAGGTTGCTTTTTCGAAAATGTGTTGTGCTTTATCGCATTTTCGATGAGCAACTGCAGGGCAAGCGGAACAACCTTCATCTGCAGTTTGTCCGGTGTAAGTGTAACCAATACCTTCATTTTTCCGGAGAAACGTATGTCGAGCAAAAAGGTGTAGGCATTCAGAAAATCCAATTCAGTTTCGAGGCTCACAACGTCTTTGTCCTTATTTTCAAGCACGTACCGGTACACCATCGACAATCTCAGCGTAAACTGCTCGGCCAGATCGGGTTCAATTTTTATCAGAGAAGTGAGTACATTCAGACTGTTAAAGAGAAAATGTGGATTTACCTGGCTTCGCAAAGTTTCAAACTGCGATTGCAAATTCTCCTTTTGAAGCCGGAGCAATTCATTTTTCCGGGATTCCAGCTCCACAGAATAGGTTTGGACTTTGATCTTTGATTCTGAGTAGCTTTTCTCCAATACGGTGACATACTTCTCAAGTTCAGCTTCCAGCTTTTTCTGCTCTGTAATGTCCTGCACCAGCGACGCAAGACCAATGACCCTGCCTGAAGTATCTTTCAGCGGGGTGTTATACCAGTTGCATATAATGGTATGCCCACCCTTTGTTACGTTTTCATTGGTGCTGCGCTGCCCTCCGGTTTGGTTCAGAATACTTTCAGACAACCGCTCAATTTCGGGCTGCACATGAGGCGGTACAATGAGTCTTAAAGCATGTTTGCCCAGCACTTCGTCGTGGGTGTATCCGAAAATGTTTTCTGCAGATGGATTCCAGTCGGTGACCTCCAGATTTTCATTCCATTCAATATAGGCCAGTGGTGTCTGCCTGAAATGCAATGTAAGCCTTTCATTTACCCGCCGGAGCTCCTCCTCGGCATTTTTTCGATCAGTGATATCGATCACAATACCACGGTTGCCGGTTACTTTACCATCGCGCAGCACCGCTGACCCGTATATAAGTATAGGAAACTCGCTGCCATCGCTTCGAAGTCCACGATATTCATTTTCCATTTCCCCAAACCTGAGACTCATAACCTCGGTAAAATTACCAATCAAACGTTCGCGTTGTTCAGGCACCACGAGCAATGAGGCGCGAAACCCTTTTCTTACATCCGCCTCCGTTAAGCCAAACATCTCTTTTCCTGTACGGTTTAGAAAAGTGAAAAAGCCCTTGTCATCAAGTTCATAAATCAGTTGGGGCAACAGGTCGGTGATTTCACGAAATTTAGTCTCGCTTTCGCGGAGTGCCTGTTCGGCTTTTTTCCTTTGCGTGATATCGTGTACCATGGCAATCACGTAAGGATTGCCATCCATTTCAAAATAACTGGCCGAAATCTCCACCTGAACAATCTGCCCGTCTTTGCGCACCGACTTTCGTTGTGCCACATAATGGGACTGGTTTGCCGGACTCAGCATTTCAATCGTATCGTCAGGTTTATCAGCCAATTGCTGAATATTCATGGTGAGCAGTTCTTCTGTGGAATAACCGTAAATTCGCACGGCGGGCTCGTTTACATCAACAATTGCCCCACTTTTCTTATCAATAAGGAAAATTGCGTCAGCCGCTGTGTTGAAAATAGTGCGGTAACGGGCTTCGCTCTCGCGGAGCTTCTCCTCGGACTTGCGCCTGTCGGTAATATCCATGTGCGAACCGGCCATGCGGTATGCCTTGCCATTGCTGTCGCGCAGACAAACACCGCGCGATAATATCCACCGGTAGTCGCCATTGCGGTGCATAAGGCGGTACTCGGGGTTGTAAGCTGAAATATGTCCATCAATGTAATCATGGTTTGCTTGCATTACACGCTCCTTGTCATCAGGATGAATGCGTGACTCCCATTCAGGTAACTCGTTTTTCATCTCATCCGGGCTGAAGCCAACGATGGCTTTATAGTTGTTCGAGAAGTAAACCTCATTGGTTTCGAGATTCCAGTCAAAGATGCCTTCGTTCACTCCTTCCACGGCAAGTGCATAACGTTGCTCACTTTCGATGAGTGCTTTTTCGGCAACTTTACGCTCGGTGATATCCCGAATATAGGTCTGCGTAGCAATCTGGCCATTGTATGTGATGATCCCATTGTTAAATTCAACAGGCTTTAATGTACCATCTTTACGAACCAGCATCGATTCATAGATCTGTGGCACACTTTCGCCGGCCTGCCTTTTCTGGTAAATTTCCAGGATTTTCTCCTTCTCTGTTGGCGCTATAAAATTTAAAAAAGGCGTATTTAGTATTTCTTCCACCTCGTAACCAAGTATATTGGCCATCATCTGGTTGATAAATTTCACATTTCCGCTTTGCAGGATAACAATCCCATCGTTTGCCCTTTCGATCAGTGACCGGTATTTTTCTTCGCTTTCGCGGATGAGCCGGGCTGCCTCCATTTGCTCGGTGCTGTCGCGCATAATCACAAACGAAGCGGGTCTTCCTTCATATTCGATGGTGCTGCTGTTAAATTCAAGGTTAACCCTACGCCCCGTTTTTGAAATACCAACGGTGGAATACATTGCCGGAACCTTCTCTCCTGCCATGCGACGAAGGTGAATCTCAGCCATGGCTGAACGCTCCTCCTCCGCAATCAATTCAATAAAAGACTTGCCTGCGAGTTCAGCAGCCGTGTATTCTGTAATTTCACAGAAAGCTTTATTTACAAAGCGGAAAACACCGTCCTGGGTAATGAAAATACCGTCGTTGGCCTGATTGATCAGTGTCCTGTATTTCTCTTCAGATTCGCGCAAGGCCAGCTCAGCCTTCCGGCGTCCGGAAATATTGCGCGATACGCCAAGCATTTCAGCCAGTTCGCCTTTATCATCAACAATCAGCGTTGCTGCTACTTCAATCCAAACTGTTGAACCATCGCGACAATATTGCTCAAGTTCACCAACAGCAAACGAAGTAACATCTTTTCCCTCTTTAAAATCTTTTACAACCCCATGAAGCAATTCCTTTACTTTTGCGGCACTTTGTGGCGTAAACGAGGTTTCAAATGGCATGCGCATCACCTCCTCAGCAGTGAATCCACGCAATCGTTCAACGGAAGGACTTACAAAAGAAAACTTTAAAGTTCGCATATCCAGTGTCCAGACTACATCCTGCATGTGCTCGGTCAGAATCCTGTAGCGGTCATCACTTGTCCGGGCAGCTTTCCGGGCTGAAAAAATTGCAGCAGCAGCCTGGTTGTTGTTGAATGCAATGAATACACCCAGCATAAAAAAACCGACCAATAAAAGGTTGAAGCCTGCTAATTGCATCAGGCTGTATTTGTTGTTGTTTAACAACCATAACAGACCGGTATAAATTACCAGATATATGAGGCCGTGCAATACCTGTCTTGAGAACCTGAAAGGAATAAAGGCAAACCAAACGGTAATCAGCAAAGCAGGTCCTATCCAATACCCGAAACCTGCCGGGCCTGCAAAATGGGAAATCAGGGCACTGGACACAATCCAGATATAAAACCCAACACAGGTAAGTATTTTCCGGCGATAATGATAACGTGTGCCCAATGCCAGTGCCAGGTTCAACAGCACGGCGACAGTGGCTGGAACACTAATTTTAAGTAATTGACCCGATTCGGATAATCCGAGTAGCAGATAGACAGCAATGAATAGCCAGAGAGAGCCTAAGCCAAGCAACGTTATAAGGGTGAATGTACTACGCAGGTTACTTTCCCGGTAACGGATAAAATCCTGGTCCTGATTAAAGGTTTCCAGATTGTGGACAAACTTGAGAAGGGGGTTCAGAACCATATTCCAGTCAGGATTTTGCTATATTGCCCAAATTTAAGAAGTACAACTATATACACTATAAAAAGAGCCAATAAATTTTAAAATATTTCCGACTTTTTCTAAACCAACGAAAATTCAGGAGGATATTCAACTATTCCGTTTACGCCAGAAAGCCCGTCAGGTTGCAGCTCCATGGCAAAAAACAGGTCATCGGGTAAGTCAAATGGAGGAAAAATCCCAAAACCGGATGCCGGTCTGAAACCAAACCGGGGGTAATAGTCCCGGTGCCCCAGAACGATGACTGAACCAAACTTCCCGGCACGGGCTTCATCCAAACCACTATAAACCAATGCGGTGCCAATGCCCATTCGTTGAATTTCAGGTAAAACAGCCATTGGGGACAATGCCAGCGAACGAAAAACCTTCCCTTCGCCTTTGATCAATATCGGGGAAAACAGAATATGGCCTACCAATTTCCTGTCAAGTATGGCGACCAATGAAAGGCCTTTTATAAACAAAGGATTGTGCCGCAACGCCTCAACCAGCTTACCTTCAACAGGTTGCCCGAATGCTTTATCGTTTATTTGGGTAATTTTTGCATAATCGTTGCTGAGCTCGGGCCTGATGGTCAATCCTGCAGGTGTTTCCATTAGAAAAGTTGGTTTAGTAAGGGTGAGATATGGTTACAGTAGTAAAAAGGAAGTGGGCAGCTTAAGAATGCTGAATTGACAAAGCGGTGGAGGTTTTTTCTGCGTGGTTCCCGTAATCAGGCGGTTTTCGGAAGGTAAGGCAATAAATCTTCTGATCGAAAAAATACCGGACTTCTATTTCCTTCATCCCCGCAGGCAGAAGGTGTACCGGAACCGAAAGATCGCGATCGGCCAGCTGATAGAGATTTCTGGTAAAGGGATTTTTTTGATAGGTATTCACCACCATCGATTCTGTTTCGTCGGCCACCAAAAGCTTAGTGCCAGGCCGGGCTACGCGGATCATCTCAGCAAGGGCTTTCTGCTTATCGTTGAAAAAGTTAATACCACCCACATGATAAACAACGTCAAAACTATTGTCTGAAAAAGGCAGATGTTCGGCTTCGCCCTGAAAGAGATCGGCTTTGATCTTCCATCGCCTGAGCTGCCACCTTGCCATGGTAAGCATGCCGAATGAAATATCAATTCCGGTATATAGAGCCTCTGGTTGCAGGTGCTTAAGATTATCAGCCGAACCAACCGACACTTCGAGTACTTTGCTCCCTTTTTTAATTTCGAGCTGGTCGAGATACAACGACTTCACTTTCTTTTCGGTTGTGCCCTTAAGCCAGCAATAAAAAACCGATGAAATTCGGTAAAACCGGCTGATCTTATCGTAAAATCGCGAGTATTTCAAATTGTCTCCTGTCATTTGATCTTCGGTCAGAAATACAGGAATCCCATTGTTGATGTAATACTTGTCGCCTGAAACCGGATTAAAGTAATAACCTTTTCCCAGTTCCAAAGGATCTTTGGTATAGGGATCAAGAAGGGTTACCATTTCGGGATACTGGTTCATAATGAATTACTTAAGAGCTGTTGCAGTACACAGAAAGTTAGTAGCTCCGGCAGAAAAAATATCTACCAGGCCAAATCCATTGTTCTTCAGCAATCTGGTAACCCACACAGGGGAATATATCCTGCTATCGTTGCTGCGCTTGTATTGTTGAAGCAGATTGGCAAACATAGGACCAGGACGGCGGAACCACTGGTCGGCAATGATTAGTCTTCCTCCGGGTGAAAGAAGCCTGTAGATCTCAGCCATCGTCCCGGCATGGTTTGATATAAGGTTGAATACCCCGATACAAATGATGGTTTCAAAAGAATGATCAGCAAAGGGAATGCTGTTGTTGGACTTACTATTTCCCACACTGGTTTCTGTGGATGAAATCTCAAACAAGCCCGGATATCCTCCCATAAGATCAGGCTGAACATTGTTTAAGGATGCAATGATCTTTTGGCTTCCTTCAGCGCTGCAACTCAGTTCAAGCAACGTCTGACCAGGTTTCAGGCTGATATTATTCATAATTTGCCTGTATAGGGCTTTTTTATGCTTGTAATTACCGGGTATCCCATACGAATAAGCACCTGGAGTTTCATGAATGGTGGCTTTAGTTAGATCGTTTAGCATCTCTTGAACTTTTATTGTGGTGCACTTTAAAACTTTAAATATTCTGAATTATTATCGGGCAATGAACAATCCTGCTTTTGAGACTTCGTTAATTGCATCAGATACTAAACGGAATTTCAGAATACCCCTAATTTTATATTAACTGAGCAGGATAGTCCATTCAGAAGATATTCCTTTTTGCCGTCAACGTCAATAGCATTGGTAAAGCGATAACTTACGCCTGTTCCCATCCTGATAAACCTTGAAAGGTTAAATTCGAGTTCAACACCGGGTTCAACCACGAAATAGGCATCACTCTCCAGCGCAATGCGCTCATTATCATATTCCCAGTCTTCCCAATCATAGTTTTCTCTGTCTTCAGTAAAAGCTACTCCTCCGGCCCCTATCAGAATCGGAAAAGATAAATGAACCGGGAATTTTGGTGCAAAAACCGGCTCCAGCAGCAATCCACCATAGCCACCTTCTATATTATAACCATCCGGGCTTATTCCGGGGCGGTCGTGGTTTAGCCCGTACATCCAGTCTGAAAATCCGGCACCGGCAATCCCTATCGAGAAACTATGGCCCAGCCTTGCAGCAAGGCGAAACTGACCGAAAAATGCATTGTTGTCGTTAATGATTGTATTACCCAATCCAAGGGATATATAACCGCCAACTGCATTGGATTGATTCCCGAAAACCGTTGTAAAAGGCTCATCCCCGCCATCGTTCATTTGTTGGGCGCTCAGTGGCCCGGCCATCAGTATTGCTGCAAATAACAGCATGATAATTCTTGTTTTCATAATAGTTCAGTTTTGAGTGATGAAGCAAAAGTAGAGTGCACTTTATCGGCAATAAATTATTATTCGGTGAGCAGTGATTTTAAATCGGTGAATGGTCGGTATTTGAGGATGAAGGTAAAGCGGGTGAGGTTTCAGGCCTGCCCGACTGACTTTTACTATGCAGAATCTGAGAGTGATTTTTGTCGGTCAGGCGGGGTTTCAGAATTACAGAATTACAGGGTTGGTGGCTGAGTAGTTGCAGCACAGGACTTCTCATTTAAGACAAGTTTACTGCAACATATCGAAGCCCAGGGTTGGTGGCTGAGTAGTTGCAGCACAGGACTTCTCATTTAAGACAAGTTTACTGCAACATATCGAAGCCCAGGGTTGGTGGCTGAGTAGTTGCAGGTTAGACTTTTTCGGTAATGTAGAGACGCGATGCCTCGCGTTTCTTTTCATTAAAAAGAGATTTCACCACAAATTGATGAAAATCTGTTGATTTCACAGTCATAAAGAAAATCCAAATAAGTCGTGTAAAAGCTAACTTTGCAGGATAAATAGAATCTGTCTTGAGCTACCATCTCAATTCCAATATTTTTAGCTCACAATCAGCAACCACCCTCCGTTCGCTGAGGCACCGGAATTACCGGCTTTACTTCTTTGGCCAACTGATCTCGCTGCCGGGCAACTGGATACAAAACATCGCCCTGGGCTGGCT
Source organism: Bacteroidales bacterium (assembly GCA_038325075.1). Classification (GTDB taxonomy): domain Bacteria; phylum Bacteroidota; class Bacteroidia; order Bacteroidales; family Lentimicrobiaceae; genus Lentimicrobium. Next base: position 8,007 of record JBBQIQ010000133.1, read on the forward strand.
TGTTTACCGTTTAAGCGATTCAGTCCTTTTACTTGGAGTGGTCGGTTTTGCCGGACAAATCCCCTCGCTGTTGCTTACCCCGATCGCTGGTGTTTATGCCGACCGGGTTGACCGCCGAAAAGTGCTGATTGCCACTCAGGCCATTTCCATGCTGATCGCACTAACAGTTGCGGCATTGATCCTTTTTGACAAGATTCAGGTCTGGCACATTATTGCTTCCGCTGCTCTGAATGGCATTGCAATGGCCTTCGACACGCCTTTCCGTCATGCCTTTCTTGTAAATATGGTTCCAGATAAAAAAGACCTTCAGAATGCAATCGCCCTTAACTCTACCCTTTTTAATACTGCCCGATTTGTAGGACCACCACTTGGAGGCTTGCTGATAGCACTTTCCGGCGAAGGGGTTTGTTTTCTGATCAACGGGCTGAGTTACCTTGCCGTAATTGCTTCCCTGCTTGCCATGCAGGTAGATCCAAGGGCTGAATCCATACGGCATGCTTCTGTATTTACAGATCTTCTGAGTGGCCTTAGATATGCGTACAAATCACTGCCAATCAGATTTATACTGATTATGGTTATTACAACCAGCCTGCTGGGACTGCCCTTCCAGGTTTTTATGCCGGTTTTTGCGCGTGAAGTGCTTCACGGAAATTCACAAACCCTTGGCTATCTTATTGGTGCTATCGGTGCAGGAGCATTAGCCGGAGCCATTTACCTTGCAACCCGAAAATCACTGCATACCATACCTCTGACAATTTTTATATCAGCCACCTTGTTTAGTTTAGGACTGATGGCCTTTTCCGTTTCTACCGGGTTTATAATTTCACTGGCATTGCTGGTGATTACCGGCTTCGGCATGGTGGTGGAGTTTGCTTCAAGTAACACACTGCTCCAAACCATGGTTGACGATCAGATGAGGGGAAGAATTGTGGCACTTTACAGCATGTCATTCATGGGATTTACCCCTTTGGGCAGCCTCCTGATGGGCGCCCTGGCAGAGTTTGCCGGGGTTCAGATTACAGTATTTATAGCCGGAGCCTGCTGTCTGCTGGCGGCACTGGTGTTTTACAGGAAATTACCCGAGATCAGGAAAGCAATTACCGACATTTAACTAAGTCATTTCCCGGTCCCGGATAATTAACTATTACCGGAGAATCCTTCAAGTTGGATAATCAGTTCAATAGATTATCAAAAAAAACAACCTGAAGCCATGAATGACAACAGGTTGTTTATGGGACTTCGCAAATCAATAATCTGATAAAATCAAAGGATTAGTTATTCGCTCTCTATTTCAAAGGTGCCTGGGCTTCGGGCTGTTCATGACCACCGCTCATTCCTTTATAGTCAGTTATTTTTTCGGGCTTGCCCGGCTCAGGCTGTGCATTACCATCATTCATATTACGGTAATCGGTAGTTGATCCAGGCTTAATGCCTTCAGGCTGAACACTGGTTTTGTCAATGATTTTAGACTGATTAGCCTGACTTGCCTTCACAGCACTGGTCTGATCATCCCTGCTTCGAACTACTTCTTCAGGCAATGGAAGCGCTTTATCATTGGCCGGGCCATAAGATTCTTCAGAAACAGCACCCTCTGCACCAAAACGCTCATCCACTGCTATTGGCTGGGCTTTATCAGGATTATCCTTACCGGCATTCAGCAACAACAATTGCTGTTTTAACGTCACTTTTCGGTTAACATTATTTTCACCCGCCGGAGGGGATTTCTGTGCAAAGCCAATAAATGGCAACATAAAGATCAGAAGGTAAATTATTTTATATTTTTTCATCTTTGTTGAAATTTAAGGTTAAACTTGAAACCCGACCTAATCTTGTTTTTCGCCTGTTACTGATTCATCAGATACAGACATAGCAGAAGTGGCAACTGCATTCGGGCCGATTCTTACAGCTCCGACAGTTCGGCGTAAAACCACACCATTTGTTGCTCCGCTATAACTCAGCGTAGTGTTATAAACTCCTCCACTTCCCTGGTTAGATCCGGCAATAAGTATCAGTTCAAGGGCACTTACGGCAGGTCCATGACCTGCATTTGCTTGGTTAACAGCAGTTTGAACAGACTGATGCGGGCTAACCGAAGTTCCGATGGTGGACGATAAATGATGGTCAACATCCACATACTCAACCTGAGTTTGAAAGAATACATTCATTGCAGTTTCCGTATCATCGGCTTCAAAACTGGTTCCTGTATTGCCGCCTGTCGGAGGATTTGAAGTCGTACATCCGGCATTGGTGTGAATTCCCACAATATGGAAGTTTACCCCTGAAACACCCTGGGCCAGTATTGCACTTCCTGAATTACCTCCTTCGGTATCAACCTGATATGACCAGAATATATCGTTTGAGGTTGTAGTTGTTTCTCCTAATGAAGTACCGCTGTGAAACTGCAGTGTCTGATTAGCTGTGCCAACATCCACACCAAAACCCCTGACAAACATTTGCGGAGGATTCAGGTCTTTTGAAAGATGATAATAAGCCCTCTGGGCTTCAACAGGATTGAGCCCTGTATTTGAATTGGCTCCACAGACATATAATCCCCAGTCATCACCTATCCCTGAATTCTGACCTACACTGGTCGTTGCATTCACCGGATACTGATCATTTACAGCAGAGGGTTGGGTTGTTCCGTTTGAGAGTGACAGCGGTACATTAAACTCCATAATGGTAGAACTTGAGAATAATACTTCACAATGACCTGCAGTCAACATGAAACCGGTAGCTGCTATCCAACCGGTACAACCAAAGGACATTAGTCTGCCTTCCACGTATGGATAGGTACTGGCAACCCGGTCATCTGTGGGTCCGCATTGACTCAACGGCATGGGAGGCCCCCCGCCCAGATATTCACCGGCAATAACTTTATTTACTTCTGCAGTAATATTCTGATCACCCGGAGCAATGTATAGCACTACCGATAGCGATTCTCCTTTAAAATAGGCTGAATAATACCTCCATTCTGCAATTGACTGGTTGTTGAAAAACTGCCGGTCCTGATCATAATCAGAAATAATTTCAAGATAGCTGTTTTCCCCAAGATTAACATTG
>JBBQIQ010000134.1:0-10788 GCA_038325075.1 Bacteroidales bacterium
ATGCCCCATGCCCCTTGCTCCATGCTCCCTGCTCCATGCTCCATGCTCCAAGCCCCAAGCTCCCTGCTCCATGCCCTGTGCTCTGAACCCTGCGCCCTGTGCCCTGTGCCCTGTGCCCTGAGCCCCATGCCCCATGCTCCATGCCCTGCGCCCTGTGCCCTGTGCCCCATGCCCCATGCTCCATGCTCCATGCCCTGCGCTCTGAACCCTGCGCTCTGAGCCCTGCGCCCTGAGCCCTGCGCCCTGTGCCCTGCGCCCCGCGCCCTGTGCCCTGAGCCCTGTGCCCTGAGCCCTGTTCCCTGTGCCCTGAGCCCTGTGCCCTGAGCCCTGTTCCCTGTGCCATTTCAAAGGGTCGGATATTCAATCCTCACATGATAAATACTCATCAGCTTTTTCTTCAGAATTTTCTTGATGCGCGTGATGTCCTTGAGGGTAAGATCAGAATTAACAAACTGATTGGTTTCTATCTGGCTGTCAATAATTTTATCAACCAATTGAGCGATCAGGGCAGCGGTGGGCATTTTTATACTTCGCGAGGCAGCTTCAACCGAATCGGCCATCATCAATACCGAGGTTTCTTTTGAGAAAGGCACCGGGCCGGGATAACGGAATAACTTTTCATTGAACTCCTGTCCCGGATTGTCAATCTGTTGCCGGTTATAAAAATATTCAACCATGCGGGTTCCGTGGTGGGTGCGGATAAAATCGACCAGCACTTCGGGCAGTTTGTTCTTCTTGGCTTTCTCAACACCTTTAATCACATGACTGACTATAATACCGGCACTTTCCTCATAACTGAGTTCATCGTGTGGGTTGACCCCTGACGACTGGTTCTCAATAAAATACATAGGCATTTCCACTTTACCGATGTCGTGATAAAGCGCACCGGCCCTCACCAAAAGGGTATTCCCGCCAATTTCGTAAATAGCTGCCTCGGCAATGTTGGCTACCTGCATAGAATGCTGAAAGGTACCGGGCGCGTATAAAGACAATTGCCTTAAAAGAGGGCGGTTGGTATCGGATAGCTCCATAAGCGTGACATCGGTAACCATGCCAAACAGCTTTTCAAACAGAAAGATGACAGGATATGAGAAAAGTGTAAATAAAGCACTTCCACCAAAAAGCAGGAATCTGGAGGTGTCTGTGTTGACCAGGCTACCATCCTGAATCAACATCATGCCAATGTAAATTGCGGAATAGGTTACAAAAATTGCAAAAGCTGCTATAAAGAACTGCACCCTGCGCCGCAGTTCAGCGACACTGATAATAGCAATGATTCCGGTTATTAACTGCTGAAAGATAAATTCAAACCCATTGGGAACCATAAAACCGGTTAGAACCAACGTAACAATGTGTACAAACAAAGCCAGTCTGGTATCGAAAAACACCCTTATAACAATAGGAACGAGGCAAAATGGCAGAAGCATCAGCAATTCGGGCTTTGAGCCAATAGTGAAGCCGGCCAGTGAAACCATAAGATAAATGGTAAGCAGCAAAAGCAGCAGTTTTTTATTCTCTGCAAACACATCGCGCCTGAAAGAGATCATAAAAAGAATAAAAGCCACCATGGTAAGCGAAATCAGCAACGACTGTCCGAGTAAAATGTTGCCATACTTGAAGTTGCTACCCATACGTTGCTCATAGTCGGCCCTGAGCGATTCAAGTATCTGAAATTTCTCTGCATTAACCAGCTCCCCTTTCAGGATAATCTTTTCACCACTTTGGACCATCCCCCGTGAATTCGGAATTTCGCTGATCAATGCCTCACGCGCACGCCGGGTGTTTTCGGCATCGAAAACAATATTTTGCTTCAACGCATTGAGCAACAAGCTCCTGAGCATATCGATATGCTCAGAACCAGACAGGGTTAACCGTTGGGTGATGTAATTCTCAGCGCTCTTTATGGTGAAGAGACTGGAAAGGGGAACCCTGGAAGCTGCATTCCCTTCAACAATAAATATTTCGTAATTGGAAGGCTTATTTTCAATCTCATTAATGATGTTGATGATTCCCCGGGAAAAGAGGGTATCCAACACGCTGATAACAACCTCAAGGTCGGCCTGACGGGCAGCATTGCCACCAACCTGACGGCCATAACGGGCAACCCAGGCTTTGTCGAACGAGTTGATCAGGTAATTCATCTGCTGATCGGTCAAACTGCGGAGACGTTGAAAATAAGGCCGGGCATCGCGTAAAGCAACATCCTGTTCTGCCTTGAGTTCCGCCTGAGGTTTCAGAATGGCAAAATCAATAGGGGAAATCAGGTCGTCGTGCTGCCAGGGCTTGCCACGCTGATATTCATACCTGAACTTCCCTTCGCGGGGAAAAACTAGAATCAGCAATAGAATGACCACCAAAAACAGGAAAATTTTACCAACTATATCATGGTGGTCGCGAAGCCAGAAAAGGAGCCTTTTCATAGTTTTATTTCGGATAGTAATTATTTCGTCTGTGAAGCACGAATATACAAAAAGAATACACATACATGAACCATTTTCATGCAGCAAGGTTTTTGATAATCAGGATTTATATCTTACCCAGGTTGTGCGGTTTGAGCCAGCGAAAAAGCGCTTTACATAGGTAAACCCCGATTTGAAAATTGTTGCAATTCACCAATGCCATGAAGATGTTTTACCGTGAATTGCATACAATTTCCTAATCGATTGAGTGATTTGCTTCTTTAAATCGCTCAATTTGGGTCTTAATAAAGCACGGTTCATTCGGCTTACTGTTTCAAAAGCATGACAAGGCATCAGGAAGTTATGAACATTTTGGCTAAAACTGTTAATTACTTCTTTGCAGCACCCGTAAATATTTCAATATATTTGTGCCAAACAACAGTGTTTACAATCAATGACGGGCGGAATATGTTACCTTTCACTTATTGCAGTAAGGTTAGAGCCATCAGAGAGATCTGAGTTGGTTAACCAGATGCTGTTTGGCGACCTTTTAGAGGTGGTCGATACATTCGGCAATTGGATAAAAATCAGAGGCTTCCATGATCAATACGAAGGTTGGTGCGACCGAAAACAGATACAGATGCTGACAGACGAAACCTTAGAAGTATTAAAAGGCAGCAGTCTGCAGCTTGTGGCCGATATTACCGGAACCATTGTAACCCGGGGTAAACCAGCCATAAACCTTGTGATTGGCAGTTCACTTTATACATTGTCGAACGGACTTTTCGCAGGCCCCGGTGGCGATTATCACCTGGCAGAAGGCGCAAGCTGTATGCCCGAAATTCACCAACCCGACGAAATTACCGAAACTGCTTCGCTTTACCTGAATTCGCCTTACCTGTGGGGTGGCAGGTCACCTTTTGGTATCGACTGTTCAGGACTGGTTCAAATGGTTTTCAAAATGAAGGGCATCAACCTGAAACGCGATGCCAACCAACAGGCAGGTCAGGGAAGGATTGTCAATCTGATCGAAGAATCAAGGGCCGGCGATGTAGCCTTTTTCGATAACGATGAAGGTAAGATTATCCACACCGGCATTATAACCGGACGCGGCAGCATTATACATGCTTCGGGCGAAGTGAGAGTTGATCCGCTCGATCATCACGGCATTTTCAATAAGAATGAAGGGAAATACTCGCACAAACTCAGGCTTATCAGGCGATATACCGAAGTTTAGCAGGCCTTTCCAAAACCAAAAAACAACCGACAGAATTAATGTTTTCTTAACATCAGGCATCCAAAGAATAGGAACCATAAAGCTACTTTTGCAGCAAATTTCAGGAAAGAAATCTCCTGATTTTTTCTTACTTCATCAAAATCCGTGTTCAACCAGAAATAAATCCAAAAGAAAACAATTCACTAACCAAAACAACAAACCATGAGAAAAACAAACAATCTGACTTACAGGTTCCGGAGGCAACTAATGCTTCTTGCAGCCCTCGTAATGAGTGTAACCATCGCTGTGGGGCAGGTTACCACTTCGGGAATGAATGGTAAAATAGCCAGTTCCGGAGGCGAGAGTCTTCCCGGAGCAACTGTAGTTGCGGTGCATACACCATCCGGATCGCAATATGGAACAACAACCGACCTTGATGGCAATTATCGGATTCCCAACATGAATGTGGGTGGGCCATATAAAATTACTGTTTCATTTGTAGGTTTTGAAAGCTATGTAAACAACGAGGTTTACCTAAACCTTGGTCAGACTTATAAACTTAGTGTTAAATTGAGCGAAAAAGCAGCGACCATTTCCGGAGTTGAGGTTGTTGGCGCCCGATACGACATATTTGACGGAAACCGTACCGGTACAGAAACCAATGTCAGCCTTCAAACTATTGAGCGAATGCCGACTGTCGGACGTAATTTTTCCGACTATACCCGACTCACTCCGCAAGCCAGAGTAACACAGGGCGGTGGTATCGAAATTGCTGGTACAAACAACAGGTATAATGCAATTTACATCGACGGTGCTGTTAACAACGACGTTTTCGGACTGACCGACCAGGGAACCAATGGTGGACAAACCGGGATTTCACCTTTCTCGATGGACATTCTTGAGCAGGTCTCGATTCAGATTGCGCCTTATGACATTAAGCTGGGCGGCTTTGCCGGAGCTGGCATCAATGCTGTTACCCGCCGTGGTAACAATGAATTCCAGGGCTCTGCATACTATATTACCCGTAATGAAGGCTTTGCCGGAAAAACGCCGACAGATGATGAAACTGTTGATCGCAAAAAACTTAATCCATTCTCTTCCAAAACCTATGGTTTCCGTCTGGGTGGTCCCATTATCAAAGACAAACTCTTCTTCTTTGTAAATGCTGAAATTCAGAAAGATGAAACACCACAACCTTTCGACTTCGGAACTTATAACGGTGATGTTACTGCAGAACAACTTGGCCAGCTCACCACCAAATTAAGCGGTTACGGCTACGATGCAGGCGGATATACTGATGTGAACAGGACGCTTGACGGAACCAAGCTTTTTGCCCGTCTTGACTGGAATATCAATAAAGTTCACAAACTGATGGTTCGCCACCAATACACAAAAGCAGAACAAAACAGCCCTTCAAATTCGAGCACTACAGCTATCCGCTATGCAAATTCGGGTGTTCTCTTCCCTTCAACAACCAATTCAACAGCTATTGAACTCAAGAGTAATATCAGCAATAAAATGAGCAATAGCCTCATCATTGGCTTAACCTCTGTATTTGATGACCGCGACCCTATGGGTAGCAATTCCCCTTATGTCAGGATTAAGGACGGCAACTCAAATATTTACTTTGGATCTGAAGAGTTCTCAACCGGGAACCAGTTGAAACAGAACATCATCACCCTGACTGATAATTTCGAGATTTACAAAGGCAAACATACCCTGACTTTTGGAACTCACAATGAGTTTTATAAGATGTACAATCTCTTTATCCGTCAAAACTTCGGCTCTTACCAGTTTAACAGCATCGACGACTTCCTGTCTGGCGCTCCTGCTTACCAGTTCGACCGTACCTTCTCTGCTGTTGACAACATTACCGGCGACGGATCAAAAGCTGCAGCAGAATTTAACGCACTTCAGATTGGACTTTATGCCCAGGATGAAATCCAGGTTAACGACAAATTTAAAGTTACCCTTGGACTGCGTATGGACATGCCTATGTTCCTCGACAAACCATCATTGAACGAAGATTTCAACAACAACGTGATTCCCATTCTTGAAGAAGCTGGCTGGGACCTTGAAGAAGCAAAAACCGGTCAGATGCCTGATCCTGCTATTATGCTGAACCCACGTTTTGGTTTCAATTATGATGTAAAAGGCGACCAGAGTTTCCAGATTCGTGGAGGCGCAGGCCTCTTTACCAGCCGTATTCCTTATGTATGGCCGGGTGCCTCTTTCCAGAACAATGCTGTAATGACCGGAGGTATGCGCGTAACTGCTGCAGATTCTCCTGAACTCATTTTCAACCCAAACTGGGATCAACAACCTTCAGTTCCTCCTACCCAACCATCCGGCCAGGTTGACATCTTTGCCAAAAACTTTAAATTCCCGAAAGTTTTCCGCACCAGCATCGCTTTTGACAAGAAACTCCCCTGGGGTGTGATTGGAACTTTTGACGTTACCTACACCAAAACCCTCAATAACGTGTTGTATTACAATCTCCGTTATGAGAAAACAGGTGAACTTACCGGCTCAGGCGACAACCGCCCAATCTGGTCAAGAATTGACCTTGGCAAAGACCCCAATACGGATAAAAACAGGGCATATACCGATATTATCCTTGGAACCAATACCAACAAAGGCTACTCCTACAACATCACCGCTCAGTTGCAGAAAACATTCAGCAACGGCTTAGCCGGAAGCCTTGCCTATAACCTTGGTCATGCCAAATCAATGAATGATGGAGTATCTTCACAGAACTCTTCACAGTGGAGAGTTCCCAACGTACGTGGAAAGAATGACCTCGATTTCGCAACATCTGATTTTGACATGGGCTCACGCATAGTCGGTTTCCTCTCTTATAAAAAAGAGTATCTGAAGCATACAACCACTACGATCTCTTTGTTCTATACCGGCCAGTCGGGCTCCAGTTTCTCTTATGGTTATGCTGATGGTTCTTCAAAATTCCTTGGAGAAGACAACAATAGCCTGGAACTCCTCTATGTTCCCAAAGACCAGAACGACATCAACCTGGTTGAAATCACCGTTGGCGAAACTGTTCTTACAGCCGAACAGCAGTGGACCGATCTTAATGCCTTTATCGAAGGTGATGACTACCTCAGTGGCCGTCGTGGTGAATATGCTGAAAGAAACAGTTCACGCGTTCCTTTCATGAATATTTTAGACTTCCGCATTGCACAGGATTTCTTTATCATGGCTGGTGGCAAACGCAATACTCTTCAGGTAGCTTTTGATATTTTCAACCTTGGCAATCTGATCAACAAAGACTGGGGTCGTATTTATTACTCTTCAGGAGCTTATTACAACAACTACCCGTTAGTAAAAGTTGAAGGTTTCGAAGCTGACAATACAACACCCAAGTACTCCTTTAAGAAACCCAAGGCCGAAACATGGGCTATTGACGATTCAGGCATCCTTAGTTCAAGGTGGCAGGGACAACTCAGCATCCGCTATATTTTTAACTAATTGTTAACTTTCCATTTAAAAGAGTCCCGCACAAACGGGGCTCTTTTTTTTGGCTACCTTTGATTATTCCAATGCAACCCCAATGAAAAAATCTATTATCACTTTCTTCCTGCTGTTTGCCTTTACTTTTTTATCCACGCCCAAAGGGGTTTCACAATGTAAAGAATCGCTCACAACGGTAGTACTCTCCCTCGACGGTTTCCGATGGGATTATCCCGATAAAACAAACACGCCAACGCTTGATCTTATAGCTAAAGAAGGTGTCAAAGCAGTTTCCCTTATCCCCTGTTTTCCTTCGAAAACATTTCCCAACCATTATACCATCGCCACCGGGCTTTTTCCCGATCATCATGGTCTGGTCAACAATTCATTCTTTGATAGCGAATCAGGAAAATCATACGCGATCGTCAATAAGGAAGCCCGGTTCGATCCTTCGTTTTATGGTGGTGAACCCATCTGGATCACAGCTCAGAACCAGGGAATAAAAACTGCTTCATTTTTCTGGGTAGGATCGGATGTGGCCATTCAGGGCAAACATCCTGATTATTGGAAAACCTACGATGGCAGCATTCCATTTATTCAGCGCATTGATACAATTATCAGGTGGCTCAGCCTGCCCGAAGCACAACGCCCCGGACTGATTATGGCCTATTACCATGAGCCGGATGCCGTTGGCCATGAATACGGGCCAGACGATCCCCGAACACTGAAACTGGTAAGGGAACTGGATAGCCTTACCGGAATTTTATACAGCCAGATCAGAAATCTGCCCAATGGCAACTGTATCAATTTTATTGTGGTTTCCGATCATGGCATGGGATCCGTTTCATCTGACCGGAATACCACGCTCAGGGACTATATTCCCAAAACCTGGCCGGTCAGGATCGAAGGTGGCAACCCGAATTTTAATCTGTATGTCGAAGGGGCCTGGGTTGATTCCGCATACCTTTCGCTCAAAAATGCCCGGCATCTGCAGGTATGGAAACCATCGGAAGTGCCTGCGCATTTGAACTACGGGAAGAATCCCAGGGTAGGCCAAATAATAGTAGTCGCAGATCCGGACTGGAGTGTAACGCTGAACACACCGAAAAAACATTTTACCGGAGGCACCCATGGGTATGATATCCGGGACACCGACATCCATGCCATTTTTTACGCGGCAGGACCGGCTTTTAAGCAAAATTACATTCACCCCGCATTTCAGAATATTCATATTTACCCAATGCTGGCTAAGCTTCTGGGAATAATTCCGGCTAAAACCGATGGCAATCTGTCGGAGGTTATTGACATGCTAAAACCATAGTAATGAAAGATTTAAAATATTATCTCCTGATAGTCAGCAGCGCTTTGCTGCCTCTGGCCGTTTTATCCCAATCTTCGGGTAATGAAATTTTACAGTCAGGCCCTATGGCAGGTTATGCTGATATGCGTGAAGCCGTGATCTGGGTGCAAACCAACCGGGAAGCATCCGTATTTGCCACCTACGCCGATGTTGAATCACCGGAGGTCATCCGGTTTACCGACAAGGTCAGAACTTATAAAAAGGAAGCATTCACGGCACACCTGATCGCCGATACGCTCGAACCTGGTCACCGCTATAATTACAGTATTTATATTGACGATATGCCTGTCGAACTGCCTTACCCCACCCAATTTAGCACACCTCCTTTGTGGAAATGGCGGGGCGATCCGCTCGATTTTACAATGCTGACGGGCAGTTGCGCCTATATCAATGAACCTGAATATGATCGTCCGGGGAATCCGTATGGAGGCGATTATCGAATATTCACCGGCATGGCTGCCCAAAAGGCCGATTTTATGCTTTGGTTAGGCGACAATGTTTACCTGCGCGAACCTGACTGGAATTCACGAACCGGAATTTATAAGCGATATACCCATACCCGTTCTTTGCCCGAACTACAGCCTTTCCTGGCTTCAATGCATCATTATGCCATCTGGGATGACCACGATTACGGGCCTGACAACAGTAACAAATCGTTCTTCAACAAGGCGCAGACGTTTGATGCATTCAGATTATTCTGGGGCAACCCGACTTATGGAACCAGCGATATTGAAGGGGCCTTTAGCTCATTTCAATGGGGCGATGCCGACTTTTTTCTGCTCGACAACCGCTGGTATCGCGACCCTGATGAAATCAGAAAAGGCAACAAAACCATTCTGGGAGAAAAACAACTTGATTGGCTGCTCGACAACTTAGTCACCAGCAGAGCTACCTTCAAAATAGTGGCTATGGGCGGGCAGTTCCTGTCGGATGCAGCCACATCAGAGCTTTATTCCGCAAATGGGTTTCATGAAGAGCGGCAAAAGATCATTGATTTTATTTACACGCATCAGATTAAAAATGTCGTATTTCTAACCGGCGATGTTCACTTCTCTGAAATTTCTATGCTGAAGGCAGAAGGCAAACCCACCATCTACGACCTGACATTTTCGACGATGAGCGCCGGGGTAAACACCCAAGGCGAAACATGGAAAAATACGCTCAGGATGCCTGGTACGGTAGCGATGGAGAGAAACTATGGAAAGATTCTATTTAGTGGGCCTGCCAAAGCCAGAACTTTAACGGTGAGTTGTTACAGCACCGATAACCGGATACTCTGGGAAAATACCATAGATCAGGAGTAACCTCAAATTTGAATCATACCCTTTCTTTTAGGCTAAAACAGGTCATACAATGGGCCCTGACAAATTAGAATTATTTCAAATAGCAAACAATCTATATATACACCTGTTACATCATCTAAAATTGATGATAAACCATAAACCAAAAAATCAGGTTCTGAAAATATTGTTCATCTAATCCAGCCTCTACTTATGAAACGTTTATACATTACTATTCTGTTGGTATTTCCGGCAATTCATCTGTTTGCCCAGGACATGCTGAGGCAGGAAACAATGGAATCACCGGCTCCACCGGCAGGTCGTTGTGAAGTCACTTACATCGCAAATTCGGGTTTTATTTTTGCCTCAGGGAACACCAGGATTTTGGTAGATGCCTTGTACCTGAATGGCGACATCTGGGAAACACCCTCCAAAAAAGTTCAAAAAGCCATTACTTCAGGGTCAGCGCCATTCAAAAACATCAGCCACCTGCTGGTTTCTCATTATCACGAAGATCATTTTAATCCCATGCTGGTTTCCCGTTTTCTGGTCAACAATCCGAAGGCTATTCTGGTAACCAATAGTCAGACTGATTCTGTTATTGGACGGGTTTACAAACAGGATCCTCAGCTAAAAAGGCCCGATCAACTAAAGATAATCACGGCACCGATGTTCGGATCAGAAATCTATGAAGCAAACGGTTTAAAAGTGAAATGCTTAGTTCAGAGGCACATGGGCAAAGACGATTACAAAGTAGAGAGTATGGGGCTTTTGATTGAAATGGGCGGCAAGAAAATTCTGCACATTGGGGATGCTGATTATACCGATGAGAATTTTGCCGGCTATAACCTTCAGGATGAAAACATTGATGTTGCGTTTATTCACTATTGGTTTCTGCTCGACTGCGAAGGCCGGAGGATTATTGAAACCTATATTAAACCTGAAAAGATTGTAATAACCCACATTCCTTATGATGAACTCCGCCGCAACTACAAGCGGATCAAGGAATATTATCCCGATGTGGAAGTTTTCCTGAACCACCTCGATAAAAAGGTTTTTTAGTTACAG
>JBBQIQ010000135.1:0-10653 GCA_038325075.1 Bacteroidales bacterium
GAGTGGAAAGTGAAAAGTGAAGAGTGAAGAGTGAAAAGTGAAAAGTGAAAAGTGAAGAGTGAAGAGTGAAAAGTGAAAAGTGAAAAGTGAAGAGTGAAGAGTGAAGAGTGAAAAGTGAAGAGTGAAAAGTGAAGAGTGAAAAGTGAAAAGTGAAGAGTGAAAAGTGAAAAGTGAAAAGTGAAGAATCTAAAGTAATAAAAGTAAAAAGTATAAAGTATAAAGCCAAAAGTCTAAAGTCTGAAGTTCAAAGTAAAAAACCTGCCCGACTGATCAAATTGGACTTACTTTATATTGAATTAGGTCGGTCAGGTGGGTTGAATTCCGATTGCCGGATGAAAATCTGAATTTATTTAGCACTTCATTCAGACTGGACATAATCCATGTGATCAGGATTCTTTACGCATGGCAATCCTGACGCTTTCCTTTCGGTTTATTTTGCCGTTCTCCGTTTCTTCAAATTTGCCGGTCTGAAGAATTACACGGGGAGTTTCCTCTTTGCTGAGTATTGTCATTAACTGATTCAGTAATTCCTCCATTGCTATCTCTGGCATTGGCATCGTTTCCATCACCAGCACAGGAATTTCACCCAGTTTTTTGTCGGGCAGAGGAGCGATGAAGAACCGGTGAGAAATCAAATGTGCGATTTTGCGCTCTATTTGCTCAGGTATTAATTTTTTCCCACCACAATTAATTACATGATCAGCCCTGCCCAGCCAGCGGAAGGTTGTGGAGGATACAATATTTACAAGATCATTGGTCGTAACTTTTCCACCTTCGATATAAGGAACCGCAGTAACCAGGCACCCTCGTTCATCGGTTTCAATCGTTATGCCGGGCAATACCGTATAAAAATCGCTGCGGTTCTTGCCGTTTAACCGGCGTAAAGCAATGTGGGTGATGGTTTCGGTCATGCCAAATGTTGCAAAAATCTTCCCGTTTAACCTGGTAACAAGTTTTTCAATATCCGGGCTTACAGGCGCTCCCCCGATAATAAGCGTTCCAAAGGACTCGAGTTTTTGCCGGGATTCTTCTGTCTTTAGTGAATTGTAAACCTGGGCCGGCACCATAGCCGCAAAATCAATTTTAGTGTTGGCATGAATATAATCAAGCGGATACCCATCAGGCGGCACTGCAACAAGGTTCATCCTCAGGGCCATAGCCCTTACCACCATCATCATGCCGGCAATGTATTCCACACGCAGGCAGAGCAGGGCCGTCTGACCTTCGTGCAAGCCCAAAAATTCTCCGGTCAAGGCGGCAGAAGCGAGCATGGCTTTTTTGCAGAGTTTTATCAGTTTGGGCGCTCCGGTCGACCCGGAAGTCATAACTTCAATATAGTCCCTGTCGTCAAGCCATTGCAGAAGAAATTTTCCCAGTGACTGCTTCCAAACTTTTGCAGAGGAAGTGCTCAGAAAATCCGCGTGATTTCGCAGATCATCACCTGAATAATTTTGCCCGTTTAATGTTAACGTCTCCGGAATTGTGCTCATATCCGCGTTCACTTTAGCTGATTGCTGACAGATCCCACTGATCTTGTGAATGGTAATGTAACGAGCCGTTTTTTACCATCAGTGGTGATGGGAAGTTATTGGTAAACAGTCCGCCGGTCCCCAATCCCTGTGGCAGTGGATTGTTAAGCGTTGCAGTCCACTGGGCGATGGCATTCAATCCAATGTTTGATTCGAGCGCTGAGGTAACCCACCATCCGGTACCAGAGTATCCGGCCAGTTTGATCCATTCAGCAGAAGCATCAAAACCGCCCAGCAAGGAAGGTTTCAGAATAATATACTGTGGCCGGATGGTTTCAAGTAGCCTTATTTTATCTGAAGTTTGGGTTATTCCGATCAATTCCTCATCAAGCGCTATAGGCACCGGCGATCCGCTGCAAAGCCCGGCCATGGCTTCAATCTGGCCTTGCCGAATGGGTTGCTCGATGGAGTGAATATCAAAATCAGCAAGTCTTTTGAGTTTCTCAAGTGCCTCATCAGGCGAAAGCGCACCGTTGGCATCAAGCCGGATACTGATTTCTTTTATGGAGCGGCGGCTGCGTATATAGCGGATCAACTTCAGCTCCTCATCAAAGTCAATAGCACCGATCTTCATTTTAATCACCCGGAACCCATCATTGATTTTCTCATCAATCTGTCTGAGCATCTCATCGGGCTTATCCATCCAAATTAGTCCGTTAATTGGGATAGATGCCTCACCACGTGTAAATGTGGAAGGGAACAGCAGTTTCTTCCCGCCATTCTGCAGATCATTGAAACCCATTCCGAAACCTGATCTGATAGCCGGCCATTCAGAAAGCATTTCTTGTTGATTCTTCAATATTTTAGAAATATTCTGGCAGGATTCTTTGATTTTTGCTTCCAGGTCAGGCCGGTCGTCGGGGCTCAGCCCTTTCAGGATGCTACATTCACCTATTCCGGTGATGCCCGGCAATTCATCTTCCTTTAGGAAAATAAAATAACTTTCCTTACTGAGCAGAACACCCCGGGAAGTCCCGGCAGGCTTTCTGAAATTCAATGAGTATTTTTTAAAGGTGGCGTGCAACATCAGACAATCAAACCGATACCAAAAATAATAACAGTTGCAAAAGTAGTGAGCGCCAACCGCTTGAGCTGAGGATCGAGTTCGGAGGGTATTTTAACCCTGAAAACAGTGAGCAGGTGCGTTGCCAGCAATGGCAGGGTAATCAGGAAAACGTACTGCATTGGACCGTGGTAGTTAGCCATGGTGTAAATGATGAGGGCAAGCGGGGCTGCGGCAATCAATATCAGATGGTAAATCCTGGCACGCGCCGGCCCCAAAATTACGACCAGGGTGCGTTTGCCGGCCCTGCTATCACCTTTGATGTCGCGCATATTGTTGAGGTTGAGCACGGCGGCGCTCAAAAAGCCCATGGCCGATGCCGGCAATAACAGGTCAGACTGTAAATGCCCGGAATGCAGGAAATAGGTTCCCAAAACGCCTGTTAATCCAAAAAACAGAAATACGAACAAATCGCCAAACCCCATATAACCATAAGGTTTCTTTCCAACCGTATAGTTGATGGCGGCTGCCAGTGCTCCCAATCCGAGCAGCAGGAAAACCACCCAGGTAATTGAAATATTAAACCCGATGCCTGTTCCAATCAGCAAAATACCCGAGATGAAGGCCAGGGTGCTGGAAATGATAACGGCGATACGCATTTGTGCAGCGGTGATAATCCCGCTTTGAACTGCCCTCAGCGGCCCGACCCTTTCGGCATTATCGGCCCCGTTTTTCGAATCTCCATAATCGTTGGCCAGATTTGACAGTATCTGAAGGAAGAGGGTGGTTAAAAGTGCAAGCCAGAGCACACTCCACCTGAAGTTTTTATCGTTGTAGGCGATAAAGCTCCCTAACAGCGAACTGGAAAATGCCAGTGGCAATGTGCGGAGGCGGATGGCATGTATCCAGGCGTTTATGTTGTTTTTAGTCATTGTGGTTTTCCTGGTATCATGGGAATTTCGGGAACTGGCCAAAATCTGGTTTACGTTTTTCCAGAAAAGCCCGTTTGCCCTCCTGGGCTTCCTCGGTCAGGTAATAAAGCAGGGTGGCATTTCCGGCAAGTTCCTGAATGCCAGCCTGCCCATCGAGTTCTGCATTCAGGCACATTTTAAGCATTCTGAGCGCCAGCGGACTGCGTTCCATCATGGTTTTGCACCAGTCAACCACTTCGTCCTCAAGCTGATCAAATGGGACCACTTTGTTTACCAGGCCCATTTCCAGGGCTTCCTGTGCTGAATACTGCCGGCACAGAAACCAGATTTCACGGGCTTTTTTCTGGCCAACAATCCGGGCAAGATAAGATGAGCCAAAACCACCGTCAAAACTGCCGACTTTGGGTCCGGTTTGACCGAAGATTGCATTCTCAGAAGCAATCGAAAGGTCGCAGACTACATGCAGCACATGACCACCCCCGATGGCGTAACCATTCACCATAGCCACTACCGGTTTTGGCAGCGAACGGATCAGCTTCTGAAGATCCAGGACATTCAGGCGGGGCACGCCGTCTTTTCCAACATAGCCACCAACGCCTTTTATGTTCTGATCGCCCCCACTACAGAAAGCCTTATCGCCTTCACCAGTGATAACGACCACCCCAACCTCATCCCGTTCACGGCTAATGTGCATTGCATCAATCATTTCTTTAACGGTATCGGGCGTAAAGGCATTGCGGTAACGGGGCCTGTTAATGGTGATGCGGGCAATTCCTTCGAAAAAATCAAATTTAATCTCTTCGTATTCTTTTATGGGTGTCCAGGTTCTTGTTGAAGTCATGAGTTCAGAAATTTGAAGTACTCTTTTAACGCATTAGCGCTCAATATGTTTGGGGTAATTACTTCAAGGATAGCAGGTTTTCCGCTGTTATAATCATAGAAATTGCCCAGCATTTCTTCAAGTGACTGTTTATCAGTTGCCTGAAAGTAATTGATTCCGAAATTAGCGGCCAGTCCCTTTGTTGTGTATTGATGCGTGGTTTCGATAAATGGTTCAAGTTCTTCGTAATCTGACGGCCCGTCCAATATCCTGAAGATATTGCCACCGCCATTGTTGATGACAATGATACGAAAATCCGGTTTCAGGTTGGTGTTCCACAAAGCATTGCTGTCGTAAAAGAACCCGATGTCCCCCGTGATAACTGTAACCGGATTTGAAGCAACATAAGCCGAACCGGCCGCAGTAGAAACGCAACCGTCAATACCACTCGTACCCCGATTTGCATAGAACTGTTGTTTTCCGCTTTGATCAAAAAGCTGGGCATATCTAACCGGCGTACTGTTTGCAAGGTGAATATCTGTACCTTCCGGTATGGACCTGAAAAGGACGTCATACACCTGCATATCGCAGAATTCCAGTTGACTGATGAACTGATGATGTCGGTTTTTCCTTCCAGTTGAGCGCTCAGACCAGCGCTGCTGATATTCACTTATAACAGGGGAGGCATTTTGGGTGAGCTGGGTTGTAAATGATTCTACTGATGTGGGAATAGTCAGGGTAAGCGACTGGTATGAGTCAAAGTAAAACTCTTCCGGGTCTTCGCTCACATGCCAGTTGATGGCCGGCTCCATCTTACGGAGCAGTGCTTTTATCTTTTTCGATACAACAGCATCGCCAAGGGTCAGTAAAATATCAGGCTTTAGATTCAGGATTTCCACTTCATTTAATCCATCAATGTCCCGGTCAATACAACTTATGAATCCGGCATGATGAATATTTGAGGTAGTTTCGGTCAGAATAACCACCGAAGGATCTTCGGCCAGCCTGGTCAATTGACTGTTAATGTTGGCACCCTCGTGCAATTGACCAACAAGAATCAGTTTTGAAGTTGCTCCGTTCCACTGTTGCGCGAGCGATTTCATTAAATCAGCACCGACCGTTTTCTCAATTGATGCAATACTGATTTTCCTGACATCAGGCAGTGATTCACCGATTTCAATCTGATACAGGGGTTCGGCTAATGGAAGGTTCAGGTGCACCGGTCCGGCGACGGGATAAAGGCAGCGGTCGATGGCCTCATTGATGATGCGTGTTGCAAACCATTGTGCTTCGGACGTTTCAACACCGGATGGCAGGCTGAAGCTCTTTCTGATAAAGTTTGCGAAAACATTTTCCTGCCTGATGGTTTGTCCGTCACCCTGGTCAATCCATTCCTTTGGGCGGTCAGCCGTAATAACCAGAAGCGGAACTTTCTGGTAATAAGCTTCAGCTATCGCAGGTGCATAATTCAGGGTTGCCGTTCCGGAAGTGCACAGCAGTGCGACTGGTTTGCGTGTTTTGAGCGCAATTCCCAGGGCAAAGAATCCGGCGCTGCGTTCATCTGCCACGCTGATCAGGTTGAGCTTTTTCTGTTGCGCAAGCATGATAATAGCCGGGGCATTCCGCGAACCGGGTGAGGCCACCACATGTTCAATCCCTTTCTCAATCATCAGAGCTGCCAGCAGGCCAATCTGTTCCTTCCCTTTGCTCATTGTAGTTTGTATCAGTCTGCTAAATTCTGCATTTTTTCGATTGCAGCCAACATAGTCATGCTTTTAAGCACCGTTTCGTCCCATTCGGCTTTTGGATCAGAGAGGGCTGTAAGCCCGCCACCGACATAAATGATGGCACTGTCCTCAACAATTTGCATACAGCGGAGGTTTACAAAAAGCTTAACAGAATCCTTATTTACCGGGCCGAGATACCCGGTGTAATACGCCCGGCTGTGTTTTTCGGTTTTTCTGATGATTTCAAGTGCCTTGTCGGAAGGCCAGCCGCAAACTGCCGGTGTCGGGTGCAGGGCATTGACTATTCCGGATATTTTGCTGCGTTCACAACCGGCCCTGAAATCAGTGCGGAGATGCTCAGCCCCTCCTGCTTTGACGGTGTAAGGTAATGCATCGACTATTTCAGGACAACCGGCTACTTCAAGCTTTCTGCGGATATAATCAACCACAAAAGCATGTTCTTCAATGTCTTTTTTGGTCCATTCACTCCTATCTCCTACCATGCGGGTTCCGGCAAGGGCCATGGTTGTGAAGGATTGGTTCTGATGATTCAGCAGTGTTTCAGGCGTAGCTCCTAACCACAATCCATATCCATGGGAAAAGGCAAGATAAATAAATGCATCCGGATAGAGTTCGCACAGGTAGTTAAATAAATCAATCGCCTGTAGTTCCTTCTCAAAAGGAATGATGATTTGTCGTGAAAGCACTACTTTGCCGGCAATGCCGGATTTGAGGAGATTCTTAATTTCGTTAACCTGATGAAGGTACTCCTTCTGGCTGACGACGAATGTTTTTTGTATTGAAGTCAATTCGGGGCTGATAATCGGGAAGTCACTTATTAAAGGACCATCAGCGCCAAAGTTGACTATTTCTTCTGCTTCTATCCATAAAGTTGGAAAGCCTTTAGAAAATGGTGCCATGATAAAACCAGTCTCATCTGAGTTGAGTATTGAATTATCATTTAATTGGTATAATGGGCCGGTTATCAGCACTTTATCAGCCTTCCCGGGCAATCGGTAAGCCGCCAATGCCTTTGTTTTGTCTTTTCCTGAAGGCACTGAAAAACGAGAGTTAAAATCTGGAGCGGGGATCATCGGCTACTTTTGTGTTTCTATATCCAACACCATGATGGTTAACCGTGAAAGGCAGATCAGGTTACCGGCATCGTTGCTGATTCTGATTTCCCAAACATGCAGCTTCCGCGAACGCATGATCAGCAAGGCTTTACCGTGAACAAAGCCTTCTTTGGCGCTGCGGATGTGGTTGGCATTGATTTCGATGCCAACAATGGCCTGCTTTCCCAGGTTCACAATGGACATGGAGCCCATACTGCCCAGCGTTTCGGCCAATGCTGCTGAAGCACCGCCATGGAGCAGGCCCGCCGGTTGTTTGGTACGATGGTCAACAGGCATACTACCACAAAGATAGTCAGGTCCGATTTCAGTGAAAACGATGCCAAGCTGTTTCATCAGTGTGCCTTCTGACTGGGCATTCATTGCTTCAAGGGTCATGGTCGTCAACATCGATTGTGGTTTTTAGTTTGGGATTCAATTCAGGTAACAAATACAGCGTTTTTTGGTTGTCGAAAATTAAGAATAAATTCCAAAGTATTTTCAGGCTGTTTTATATCCGGCGGTTTCTGATTTTAGAAACTGTTTTGATTTTTTATTCTAATTTTAACAGGCTCGTCCTTTAGGGCGGGTTTAAAATTAGATATTTTAAAAGGAGGCAAAATCCTGAAAAATTTATCATGAATTTACAAATTTTTCAGGATTTTGCTTCGTTCATTATTCCGTTGACAATGCCCGCCCTAAAGGACAGGCCTATTGCAAGAGTCCTAATAAAATCGTAACAGTTTCTTAATCTAAATTTTATTTTTTGTGAAAAATTTAGTAGGTTTGACAAATAATACCATCTCACTATGTCTCATTGGTTGGAAGAAGCTGAAAAAAAGCAAAATCCTCAGAAGGAATCTATTTCCCGTGCCGACAGGATTAAGAAAAGATACCTGAAAATACAGGAGAATTTAAAGAACAACGGAAATCAGTTTGATGAGTTTACAAAAGACCTGCATACATTAATAGATCGGGTTAATAAACTGCCGACCAATAAGAATAAGCCGTTCAGAAAAATGGAAGGTCGTGAAAAGGAATCCAAACTCAATAATCATCTCAATATTTTTTCATGCAGCAGGCGAATTAATGATCAAAAATTCTGGGATTTTTTACCATTTTTCAATTCGAATCATTTCAAACATATCAGAGTGCTTTATATCAATATATCGGACCGGGAAGGTATGTGCGAAATAGAACTGAAAGAGAATCTCCTGGAGCGTGAAACCATGATTTCTGATCAAAGTAATCAAAATTCAAAATCCTCGAAATCTGGCAAGTTTCATGTTATCTATACCTTTCCAATCAGTGATCTCGATCACGAATTGGCTCTCGAGATCACTGACTGGCTTGCATTTAGTAAAGAGATTTCTGATTGCTCTTTTTACAACACCGTAAATGAAGAGGCAAAGCATTTTTTTAAGTAAAACACTTTTTAGGTCTTGACCATCAGGTTAAACCTTTTTCGCGATCATTCTGTTTATACTGAACACTATCCAGGCAAATCGACCACAATATGGAATACACTATTCTCCGGCCCTCTATTGAAGGGGCAACTGCAATAATAACCATAAGCAGGCCCCAGGCGCTGAATGCCCTGAATTCAAGGTTTTTCGAAGAAATGGATTTTTACATTTCTGAAATTTCGTTAAATCCTGTAATCCGGGCTTTGATTATTACCGGTGAAGGCAAGGCCTTTGTAGCGGGAGCCGATATCGCCGAAATGGTGGATATGGGCCCCGATGAAGGCCGAAACTTCTCGGCAAGAGGCCAGGCGGTTTTTAACCGGCTAGGCGAGCTGCCCTTCCCCGTTATCGCGGCCATCAATGGCTATGCACTTGGAGGAGGCATGGAACTGGCCATGGCCTGCGATTTTCGGATTGCATCCGCCAATGCGAAGTTCGGGCAGCCGGAAGTCAACCTTGGGCTGATCCCCGGTTATGCCGGAACCCAGCGCCTGCCAAGACTTACCAACCTTGCCGATGCGCTCTACCTGCTGACAACGGCCGAGGTTATTGATGCAAATACGGCCCTGCTGATGCGGTTGGTACAGAAGGTTACGGAACCTGAAAACCTGCTCGATGAAGCACGACGCCTCGCCGGCCTGATAGCTTCTAAAGGTCCCCTGGCCGTGAAACTGGTTAAGGAAGTTACCCGCAAAGGACTTGAAATGCCGTTTGCCGATGGGGAGAAACTCGAACAAAACCATTTTGGTGATCCCTTCGGAAACGAAGGAGCTATTGGTATGCAGGCCTTCCTTGAAAAGCGGAAACCTGTGTGGTAATGAGTTTTAATGACGAATGCCCTTCGACAAGAGCTCAGGGACCAACGGATTTCGGATTTCGGATTTCGGATTTCGGATTTCGGATTGTGGATTCTGGATTTCGGATTACGAATTGTGGATTGCGGATTACGACTTTGAATTTAATAGCTGGTATCCCCGGGAGATCTCCTTCTCCTTCAGGAGAAGGTGCCGAAGGCGGATAAGGTAAGAACGGATTTCGGATTTCGGATTGTTGATTTAGGATTACGAATTGAGGATTGCGGATTATGGCTTTGAATTTAATAGCTGGTATCCCCGGGAGATCTCCTTCTCCTTCAGGAGAAGGTGCCGAAGGCGGATAAGGTAAGAACGGATTTCGGATTTTTTATCCTACCTCTTACCTCCTACTTCCTACTTCCTACTTCCTACCTCCGACCTCCTGCCTCCGACCTCCAACATCATAAACAAAACAATAACAACAAATATGGATTACACCGAAAGATTATCAAACGTAACAGTGCTGGGCGCTGCCGGCAAAATGGGAAGCGGTATTTTGCTGCTTTCTGCCCTTGAGGTTGCCGACCTGATGCTTAAACCCGAAAACAAAGGGAAAAACTTTGTGGTCAATGCTGTGGATGTTACATCAGAGGCTTTGCCCGGATTGATAAATTACATCCGGGGACAAGTACTGAAGGCAGCCGAGAAGAAAGTGGTTATGCTTCGACAGGTTTATGCAGACAGGCAGGAACTGATCGAAAACTACGACATCATTGAGGTCTATATCAATGATGTGATGGGCCTGATAAGACCCGGCACCCGTTTAGAAGCAGCTTACGAAAGCACGCTGGTTTTCGAAGCGGTGAGTGAAAATGCTGCGCTCAAGACCAAATTATTCAGGCAAATCAATGAAAACAACCCGAACAAACCCTGGATTTTTACCAACACCTCTTCAGTGCCCATTGGCGGGCTCGACAAGGATGCCGGGCTGGAAGGCAGGATTCTGGGGTTTCATTTCTATAACCCGCCTGCCGTTCAAAAGCTGGTTGAGTTGATCACCATCGGTTCAAACCCTCCCGGGATGAAGGAATTCGCCCTCCAACTGGCAAAAAACATGAGGAAAGTTGTAGTACCCTCAAACGACATTGCCGGATTTATCGGTAACGGCCACTTTATGCGCGATGCCATTTATGCATTGGGTGAAGCCGGCCGCCTGACCGCTGAAATGCCGCTGCATGAAGCCATTTATGCAATGAACAGAATCTCACAG
>JBBQIQ010000136.1:0-10592 GCA_038325075.1 Bacteroidales bacterium
AAATTTATGTTCTGAGAAGGGGGTAAGTAACTCTGGGGGTTATCCTTATTATAAATTTCCAGTGCAACAACCGGTGGTATCGGAACATACATGTTTATAACTTTTGACCTGGTGCTTATTACACCGCAGGCATCCTGAACAGAATAGGTAATCATAACCAATCCGCCCAGGCAGTTTCCCAGACTTATCCCGTTTGCTGATAATGTGCGTAAATCGAGATTAGCAATAGGCGTGCCGTTCGTCCACGGTCCATGGTAGTTCATTAATCCTGCACCGGTAATATAAGTACAACCCCAATCAACAGCCTGAATATCGAATTTATATTGTACCGGAGTGCCTGCCGAATAGGTAGCATTGAATGCTATCGGGCTATTTTGGCAATACTTACCAAATCCGCCTTCGTCACAATTTCCAATAGGTACACTACCGTTGATAGTAAAATCTGAGATAACAACTGCAGGAGTACCATTGAAGTAAGCATAATTTTCACCGTCAATTTGTTCTGGCAAGGTATATACGCCATAGGTATAGGACCCGGATTCTATATACCGTGAATCAAACCCTGCATTAACAGAAGTGAATGAATTATTAAGCCAATTGATACCCACCATGGTTGTTGATGCCAGTTCACCTTGCCCGTTATAAGTCGGTGAAATCCCGTAAATCCTGTTATTTTTAGCATACTCAAGATGTGTATTTGTAAGATCGTATATACCGGTCGGCACCAATGATTGTGTCTGGTTTGAGGTAAGGATTTCGGTAAGGCCATTTCTTCCTGAAACATAAAGCTTTGGATTGGTAGCGGCCATTGTAAATTCGATGCCTTTGGCTCCCGGTATAGTGTAACTTTGTAAACTCCCTGAGACATATCCACCTGTTGAACTAATTCTTATTACATGAACCTTTCCATTATAGGAAGACCACGCAAAGCAATTTCTGCCCCAGGAGAGTTCGGCTTCATAAGCAGCGAAATCAGAAAGTGATAAACCAAGGTCGCTTGCTTGTACTACCGTGGTCACGGCTGTTATTCCTGTATTAGTGATTTCACTTCTTACTATATCGGAATTACTGACAGAAAATAAGTATCGCTTCTCAGTGGAGCCACTTCCAGTGTAAACTTTAGAAACAGCCATGCCGGTATTGTCACTCCCGCCATGCCCGGAAACCCAAAATGGTACATTGAAAAATCCGGCATACCACGGGGGACAACTAGCGTAGATCGTTCCATTGTAAGTAACAACCGGTGCTATGCCTGAGCAGTTAACTTTAACATATAAAACAGGCGAATACCCCACTGGGTTATCCATACTGTAAATTACATAGAATTGGCGACAAGTACCGGGTATAGGTACTATATTAATTTCGGGGTTTAATATTGTATACGCTTCCCCGCAGACCCCCATATTATATCCGGGAAGTACACCTACACTTAGTCCAGTAGGGCCGTAAATACTATAATCCCGTACATAAAACAGTAGATTTCCGGTATCGTCATAAGCTCCGTTAGCAACAGAGTATGGTCCACCTGAGCCAGGTAAGGCTGAGAAGGTTGGTGATGAAATGGACATATTAAACTTGTAGGGCGGTGTTGTCCAGTAATTCATTTGTGCAAACGAAAGTGAAGCAGTAAGCATTACTGCAAAGAAGAACGCAAAACGTAATTGTTTATTTTTCATGGTTTTTAGTAAATTTGCGCTCGTTACCGGTTGGCAGGGGAGTGGTTGCCGGTTAGCTTGCCAAAGTTCAGGCAGCCAACTCCCCGTGGCCGGTAATAAGCCGGTTTAAATGATTGGGTTAGTTTTTGATTTTTATTGTGTACATTTCCATACCCTGGTTCAAGGGCATGCAGATTCGCTGGCTTTGTTAAACCTCCTTTCTTAATTCTTAGCTCAGATTTTTAACCTGGTTTATTACACGAAATGTTTGTTTTGACTTTTTTCTTTTTTTTTGTGTTTGTGCTTGATCTTTTTCTGTTAATCAAATGCTTTTGTTATCCCGGACTTTAAACTGTTGCATTATAATAGTGTCTTATCCTCTATACCTAAATGTCACAGTAAAGGTATAGTAAAATAATTTACATTAACAAGGGGGGGGTAAATAATTTATCAACAAGGGCTAATTTATAATGATTCCGGATAATTCAGTTGTGCTTGTATCAGGTAGAATTGAAGTATTACAGGTTTCAGTTAATAAATATCAATGGATAACAGATAAACTAATTTTGAGAAAATCTATGCAGTTAGAATTGATGGGATTTACTTAATTTCGTAGAGAATAGATTTAAACTTAAAAGTTATGCTCTTTTCCAGTATCGACATTGGCTCCAACGCAGTAAGGCTGCTGTTTGCCAATGTTTACGAAAGTAAGGCCGGCCCGGTTACCGAAAAAGCTTCCCTTATTCGTATTCCCATCCGATTGGGGATGGATGTGTTTAACATTGGCCGCATATCCGACCAAAAGGCCGACGACCTTGTAAACACCATGCGGGCCTTCAAACTCCTAATTGACGTTTATAAACCATTTGGGTTCAGGGTAGCAGCGACTTCTGCCATGCGCGAAGCGGCGAACAACGTGGAAGTAATGGAACGGGTTAAACAGGAAGCCGGACTGGAAATCGGCATGATTGATGGGATTGAGGAAGCCAACATCATCAGTTCACTCAGCAATGTGTTTGTCAACAAGAATTTCAGCAAGACCATCTATGTGGATGTCGGGGGAGGCTCCACCGAAATCTCGGTACTCGATGGCGATCGTTTTATGACTTCCAACTCCTTCCGTATTGGCACTATCAGGCTACTGGCCGATAAAGTGGATGAGACGGAATGGGAAAACATGCGGAAGTGGCTGAACCAGTTTAAAGCCGATTTTGGCCGGATGAATTGTATCGGTTCAGGGGGTAATATCAATAAAATTACCAAAATGTATGGTTACCCGATCAATAACATGATCAACTTCGACCAGTTGCAGTATGCCTACAAACAACTGAACAGTTTGTCTTTGGAAGCGCGTATCGAACGCATGGGCCTCAGGCCCGACCGTGCAGACGTCATTGTTCCGGCTGCCCGCATCTTTATCCGTATCCTGAAATGGACCGACATCAATGTGATCATTGCACCAAAGATTGGTCTGGCTGATGGATTGGTGTTGCTGCAGTATAAGGAGATGAAGGAGAAGGGGGTGGTTTGATTTCGGATTTCGGATCCCTATAGCTATCGGGACGGATTTCGGATTTCGGATTTCGGGTTTCGGGTTTCGGGTTTCGGATCCCGATAGCTATCGGGACGTATTTCGGATTTCGGATTTCGGATTGCGCTTGCCCCGCCAACGGCGGTGGGATATCCATTTCGGATTTCGGGTTTCGGATTGCGCTTGCCCCGCCAACGGCGGTGGGATATCCATTTCGGATTTCGGATTTCGGATTTCGCTTGCCCCGCCAACGGCGGTGGGATATCCATTTCGGATTTCGGGTTTCGGATTTCGGATTTCGGATTTCGGATTTCGGACTGACTTTTACAATGCAGAATCGAAATTCGCCCAATTGCTGCGCACCAGATCTGAAAAACAGGAAAGGTAAATGCTGGCATTTCGATCGTCCTGCCTATCAATGAAATTCTGCACGTTATATGTGTTATAAATGAAAGGATTTTGAACAATATAACTAAATTGTTACTAACAAACTTGTTAGTAACAATTTAGTTACTTGTCTTTGTGACAAATCAATGATCATGGACACTCCGTTCATTTATGGTAAACTGGCTGTTGGTGAAAATTTCACTGACCGGGCAGATGAAAAAATGCGGTTGGTGCAAAACTTTCTGTCTGGCACCAACACTATTTTGATTTCGCCCAGAAGATGGGGCAAATCATCTTTGGTGCTGAAAGCAGCATCAGAATTACAGGACTCGAAACAAAACATCCTGATCGTCTTTATCGATTTGTTCAATATCCGTAACGAAGAAGACTTTTATAAAGCTTTAGCGGAAAATGTGATACGGGTCTCTTCCAGCCGAATGGAAGAAGTTGTTTCAACTGTGAAGCAATTCATGAAACAGTGGGTTCCCAGGATCAGTTTTTCGCCGGGTTCACAACAGGAGTTCAGTCTGGGTTTAAACTGGCATGAACTTAAAAAACAACCCGATGAAATACTCGATCTTGTGGATAACATTGCACAATCAAAAAAAAGCAAACTGGTTATCTGCATTGATGAATTTCAAAATATTGCATTTTTTGAGGATCCACTTGCCTTTCAGAAAAAATTAAGGTCTCACTGGCAGAAACATCAATCGGTTTCCTATTGTCTGTATGGAAGCAAAAGGCTTATGCTGATGGATGTTTTCACTTCGCCATCCATGCCGTTTTTCAAATTTGGTGACCTGTTGTTTTTATCAAGAATAGCGATCAACTTCTGGATATTATTCATAACAGAGCGTTTCAGATCGACAGGGAAAGAGATTTCAGATTCACAGGCCGAAAAGATAGCCGTCATGGCAGAAGGTCATCCATACTATGTGCAGCAACTAGCTCAACTGGTATGGCTTAGGACCGGCAAAGAAGTAACATCTAAAACTGTTGATGAAGCCATGGATGGATTGGTTCTGCAAATGAGCCTTTTATTTCAGGGGATCACTGAAAATCTGACTACCCCACAGGTAAATTTTTTAAGAATGTTAATTGATGGTGAAACCCGGCATACCACAAAGGCGAATATTGACAAGTACCAGTTAGGAAGCTCGGCTAATGTGATCCGGATAAAGAAATCACTTATCGAAAAAGAAATCATTGATGTACAACCCAGCGGTCTGATTATTCTTAACCCGGTCTATTCTACCTGGCTCAGGAATTATTATTTTATCTGACAATGTTGGCAGTTGGCAACCAGAAGGCGGAAGTTGGAAGTTGGTCCTTCGGCTTCGCTCAGGAACCGAGGTAAGAAGCAGGAAGTAGTAAGTAGGAAGACGGAAGTCGGAAGTCAGCCCTTCGACAAGAGCTCAGGGACCGAAGTCAGAAGTCAGCCCTTCGACAAGAGCTCAGGAACCGAAGTAAGAAGTCGGAAGTCGGAAGTCAGCCCTTCGACAAGAGCTCAGGGACCGAAGTCAGAAGTCAGAAGAAGAAATAAGAAGTAGGAAGTAGGAAGTAGGAGGTCGGAGGTCAGAAGTCGGGGGACAGAAGTCGGAAGTAAGAAGTAGGAAGTAGGATGTCGGATGTAGGAAGTAAGAAGTAAGAAGTCGGGAAAAAATTTCTAATTTCTAATTTCTAAAGTCAGAGATCGGAAGTCGGAGGTAAGAGGTAAGAGGGCTGATGACTGAAAGCTGATGACTGAAAGCTGATAGCTGAAGTCGGAAGTAGGAAGTAGGAAGTCAGAAGTAAGAAGTAAGGGACGGGAAGTAAGGTCGAGGGACGACCTTTCCATGCCCCATGCTCCATGCCCTGAGCCCTGAGCCCTGTGCTAAAATCCCCTGAATTCGATGTTTTTGCTATCAATCATGGTGATCCATTTACCCATCTTTTTCTGAATGATTTTAAAATGGTGCTCATCTTCCGGTGAAATAAAAGAAATCGCTTCGCCGGATGATTCGGCTCGTCCGGTGCGTCCGATGCGGTGAATGTAGTCTTTGGGTGAACGGGGCAGTTCGTAATTGATAACATGCGGAAGGAATTTAATATCGATGCCCCGGCTGATCAGATCGGTGGCCACCATCACCCGGAGTTTGCCCGATTTAAAGCGTTCCAAAGTATCTGTTCTTGCCTTCTGGCTTAATTTGCTGTGCATGGCCGATGCATCAACCCCGCTGTTGCGGAGCTTTTCGGCAACTTTTTCAGCACTGTAAACCGAAGAGGTAAAAACCAGCACCTGCTTCATGTTGTTTTGCCTGATCAGATAACGCAGCAGCGGGCCCTTTCTCTCGTCGGGAACAAAATAAGCCAGTTGTTCGATCAGGTCAATGTTGTCGGTTTCAGATTCTATTTTAATAACCAAAGGATCATGCAATAATATCTGGTTGATGTTGTTCACATCTTCACCCAAAGTGGCTGAAAATAAAAGATTCTGACGTTTTTTTGGTAAGAGTGCAAAAATACGGTTCATCTCTTCCTGAAAGCCCAGATTGAGCATTTTATCGGCTTCATCAAGCACCAGGGTTTCAATTCCGGAAAGCTTCACTGCATTGGATTCAACCAGGTCGAGCAACCGGCCCGGGGTCGCTATCAATATATTAACACCCTGCAAAGCCATCATCTGTGGGTTGACCGCCACACCACCATACACGGCCAGTATTTTGAGTTTGCCCGGGATTGCCGGGCTAAACAATTTGAACACCTCGTTTACCTGCATAGCCAGTTCGCGGGTGGGAACAAGGATCAGCACATGCACATGCCGGTTTCCTGAAAGTTTCTTATCCTGCAGGTTCATCAGGATGGGCAGCACATAGCCGGCGGTTTTCCCTGAACCGGTCGGCGCAATGCCCAGCACATCCCTGTGGTTCAATATGGCAGGGATCACTTCCATTTGAACAGGGTAGGGCTGCGTGTAATTCTGAATGGCCAGCGCCTCAAGCAGGGCAGGGGATAAGCCAAGGGTTGAAAAAGACATGGTGGTTGTGCCTGTTGTTAGATAAGTGGAGTTTACTGTTGCAAAATTACACTTAAATACCCTTGCCGGGGAATTAAGCTGTATCCTTATCAAAAAGTTAGCACGGCCGTTAAACGTGGATATTATTTTTGAATACAGGAAAGTGAAAAAGCTTGATTTCAAAGAACAGGAAGCAATGGAAATGCTGTTTAAAACAGCCAAAACTATCTTCAATAGGCTAGTTTTGGCTACTTATAGATCTATGAACAGATGATCCATCGTTAACTCATTTTGAACAACCTGCCTGCTGTATTGATTGGAAACCAGGCCATAAGTGGTTATAAACGTCACAAATATGCTCTTGTTTGTTTTTGTACCCTCTGAAAATGCATTTAATTTTATCATGATTTCCTGTGCATAGCTTTTGTCGATGGTAAATTTCGTGTTATAAAATTTAATTTCGCAAAGGTTGATAACGTTGTCGTCCCTGTCGATCAGCAAATCGACCTGAGCGCCGTTCTTTATCTTTTTTTCAATCCAGCTGCCCTGCTCAGAGTGGATTCCTGATATTTTCAGGCCTTCCTTTAGCTGGGCGATGTGTTTAATGCAAACCGTCTCATAACACAGACCTGACCATATCTTATAGGGTTGCTGATTATACAGTTTGTCCCAGACTCCGTTTGCGGACGGTTTTGTACGTTCTATAAATCTGATATAAAACAAGGTATATTCATCGGTAAGCCGGTAAAGTGGGTCTTTTATCCCCTTGTAGGGGGTGTATTTTTCAATAAAACCTGATTCTTCCAGCTCAACCAGGGTTTTTGTTAGGGTTCCGCCGGAAGCTATTTTTGTGATTTCCAGAATTGCATTTCTGGTTAAGCCTTTTCTTACGGAAGCCAGATTCCTGAGAATTGCTTCATGATTTTCGTGCACGCTGAACAAGGATGCAAACACATTGCTGAATTCTGACCTGAGCGGCCCGTTTTTATCAAAACAAAGTCTGTCAATACATTGAGCCACACTTTCACCTGGAATTATTTTTTCCAGATAATAAGGCACACCACCCATAGCCATGTAAATCTGTAATATATCGTATCTGGTAAGTATTACTTTGTTTTTCCTGAGCAACATCTCTGTCTCATATAGGTTGAAGGGGCATAAGTGTATTTTATTGGTTATCCTGTTGTGTAATCCACCTTTACTTCGCAGAATATTGTTAATCATATAAGAAGCTGCAGATCCGCAGATTACAACAATAAGATCATTTTTTTTGGATGCGTAATTGTTCCAAAAATTGTCGAAAGCCGGTAAAAATTTTGATTTCCGTGTGTCCAGCCATGGAAATTCATCAATAAAAATAACTTTCTTTTGCTTTGAAGTAATTTGATCAATGAATTGACCCAGCGCGTGAAAAGCTTCAATCCAGTCGGCAGGTTTTTTAACCCGTACATTCTTATCTGAAAGAATAAGCCGGAAGTTTTTTAGTTGTCCTGAAAGGGATTCATTATGAATACCTGAATAGTCAAACACGATGTATTTTTTATAAACTTCCCTTATCAGAAATGTTTTACCGATCCTTCTCCTGCCATACACTGCAATCAGTTCCGGTTTGTTGCTCCTTAATGCGTCCTGAAGAATTCCAATTTCCCGTTTCCGTCCTACAAGATCACTCATAAATTTTTTCTATTTGCAGCCAAATGTACAAAATAAATACCACAATTGGCTACTTATAAGCTATATTTATTTTTAAGATATTGGTGTATATCGGGTAAAAAAATGATGTAATGATCTGTAAAATAATGAAATAATAAATATTGATTACTGTGCAGAGATCAGGCCACGTCAGTTTTACTGAACCCAATTTGTCAATCATAAAAACATGTCTTCATGAACGGCCTTTCATATCGCTCAGGATGTCTATCTTTGTCCCGAATCTGATTTTTGACTATGATTACTTTTGAAGAAGCACTTTCGGTTGTTAACAGCATCCCGGTTAAGCCTTTAGCTGAAAAAGCAGGACTTGATCAGGCTGTTGGCCGGGTGCTGGCTGAAGATATTTTTTCCGATGTTGAAATGCCACCGTTCAATAAAGCTGCGGTGGATGGTTATGCCTGCCGACGCAGTGAACTGCCGGGGCCGTTTGAGGTGCTCGAAGTAGTTCCGGCTGGTCGTCTTCCACAATTCATAGTTGGCCCGGGGCAATGTTCTAAAATAATGACCGGTGCTATGGTACCCGACGGTGCTGATACCATGATCATGGTTGAACATACGGGGACGTTGGCAGACGGGAAAATACTATTTCTGAAGGAAAAAACCTCTTCAAACATTGCCTGGCGGGCTGAGGATGTGAAGGAAGGCCAACTGGTGCTTACATCGGGAACTTTGCTCAGGCCGCACCACATAGCCATTCTTGCTTCGGTCGGGTGCGACAAGCCCACGGTTTTCCGCCGCCCGGTGGTTGGTATTATTTCGACCGGTGACGAACTGGTGGAACCCTCTGAAAAACCTGCTTTGGGGCAAATCCGGAACAGCAATGCCTGGCAGTTGATGGCGCAGGCCAGGGCAATCGGACTTCCGGTCGAATACATCGGAATTGCCGCTGATACAAAAGAATCTACTTCCCAATTGATTGCCAGCGGATTTGACCGTTCGGATATTCTGTTGCTGACCGGTGGTGTTTCAATGGGAGATTTTGATTTTGTTCCGGAGGTCCTGGATGAGCTCGGTGTCAGCATTCAGTTTAAAAGTATAGCCGTCCAGCCAGGGCGACCCACCGTATTCGGAACCCGGGACAATAAATTTCTGTTTGGATTGCCCGGTAACCCGGTCTCTTCATTTGTTCAGTTCGAATTACTGGTAAAACAGCTTGCCTTCCGGATGATGGGTCATCGGTATAAACCTCAGACTGTTAAGTTGCCGATGGCATCTGAATATATCCGTAAAAAGGCGGAACGTAAGTCGTTTATTCCGGTAAGGATAAACGCTGAAGGGAAAATTGAGCCGCTTGAATATCATGGTTCGGCCCACATTCATTCCTACGAAGGCGCTGACGGTATGCTTTCTGTCGAAATTGGTGAAAATCATATAAATGCTGGAGAACTCAGGGATGTACGACAACTTTGACAGAAGGATCCATTACCTGCGGATTTCGGTAACCGATCGCTGCAACCTGCGCTGCATTTATTGTATGCCTGAGGATGGCATTAAAATGCTGCATCACAGCGAAGTGCTCTCTTTTGAAGAGATTGTTGAGGTTACCCGCGTTGCAGTAAATATGGGCGTTGATAAGGTCAGGATAACCGGGGGTGAGCCGTTGGTGCGAAAGGGAATTGTTGAACTGATAGGCATGATTGCCGCCGTTCCCGGGATAAGAGATCTTTCGATGACCACCAACGGAACCCTGCTGCAGCGATATGCCAAAGATCTGGTTAAAGCTGGCCTTCACAGGATCAATGTTAGTCTTGACACGCTTGATGAAGCCCGCTACCGGATGCTTACCCGCGGCGGTTCGCTCACCGATGCTCTCAGCGGAATCCAGGCAGCCAAAGATGCCGGGCTAAACCCGATAAAGATCAATTGTGTTGTTCAGCAGTCCTCGGAAGAACCCGGTGCCCGGCAGGTTGCCGCTTATTGCAAACAGCATAATCTTGAAGTCAGGTTTATCCACCAGATGAGCCTGACCGAAGGGCATTTTTCCGTGGTTGAAGGTGGCTCAGGTGGCGACTGCAGTTCATGTAACCGCTTGCGCCTGACCGCTAATGGTAAGATTCTGCCCTGCCTTTTCGGGAATCAGGAGTTTGATGTTCGCAGCCTTGGGCCAGTGAAAGCCATAAAAATGGCGCTTGACAACAAACCTGCTTGCGGGAGCATGAATCTGACAGGGGAGTTTTATAATATTGGGGGGTAGGAGAATGGGAGAAGGGGAGAGAGAGGGAGAGAGAGGGAACGAGGGAGAGAGGGGAGAGGGGGAGAGAGACAGGTGAAATAGGTTAACTATCTGATTTCCTCTTACAAATTTCCAAAT
>JBBQIQ010000137.1:0-10461 GCA_038325075.1 Bacteroidales bacterium
CATCATCAACCGTTTCCGTTTCTTTCTGAAAAAACAGTTGGGCATTAAAAAAATAAAAGTGGGTCATGCCGGCACACTTGATCCTTTGGCCGATGGTCTGCTGATTGTTTGTACCGGAAAATTTACCAAACGGATTGATGAGTTTCAGGGCCAGGAGAAGGAATACACCGGCACTTTCCGGCTGGGTGCAACCACGCCTTCATTCGATCTTGAACATGAGATTGACCTGACTTATGAAACCTCCCACATTACAGAAGCCATGATTTATGAGGCGGCAAAGAAATTTACCGGTGATATTGAGCAGGTTCCGCCCGTATATTCGGCCATCAAGATAGGTGGCAAACGGGCCTACAAGTTTGCCCGGAAAGATCAGGATCCGGAGCTGGCGGCCCGTCTGGTGAACATCCGTGAATTTGAGATTTCCCGCATCGAAATGCCTGAGGTTGATTTCAGGATCAGTTGCAGCAAAGGGACTTATATTCGCTCTCTGGCCCGCGATTTTGGCGAAGCACTGGGTAGCGGGGCACATCTCACAGCGCTCCGGCGCACCAGAATTGGTGAGTTCCAGCTTAAAGATGCCTGGGAGCTGGAAGAGCTGATGGCTGAGATAACAAAGAAAGCCGGCTTGCCTGATGCACCTGACAAGGTGAATGAAGATCAAGTGTAATTTAAGGATAGTTAAGAACAATGATTGTTTAAGGAACGGATTGTAGGGACACGACATGTCGTGTCCCTACAACTACATCTTCACCAGCATTTCCTGTCCGAACAAATACATTTAAAGCGACATATTGAAATATAGCGACATATTGAAATCCAATCAATTCACCTGCAGGTTATTTCATAAAAACTCATCGATTTCCTATGAACGAGCAATTTTTCCTTCCATTGTTTCAGGCAGTTGATTCAACCAGCCTTATAAAACTGAGAGACAGCTTTTACAAACTCGCCATCCGTTACGCGGCCGTGAGGGCACAATGGAACTTTATAAGTGTGGAAGAAAAAATTGAAACAAACGATGAGCGCACCCGTTTGCACAATACACTGATCGACAGCCTGAATATTTTATCCAGAAATATGGCCAAAGCCGGAGAGGAAACAGCCTGGCGAAAAACCCTTGGCGATAACCGGAAGGATATCGGTGATTTTGCCTGTTATGTAACTGCCTGGCTGGGGATAAAACAGCGGTAGGTTCAAAGGACACCAAGAATAAAATTTGTAGGGACACGACATGTCGTGTCCCTATCTGGTTTATATAGACTTGAAGTCAACTCAATAAAAAATCCTTTACTTTTGGGCCATACCAGCCCTAATTATAATTATCCGGAATTATTCCCAATTCTATAACTCCATTATTAATTTATCGTTAATTTGTCGAATACCATAAATATTGCAGTAGATTTGAAATATCAAAGTTGTTCCCATGTAAAATTTTTACTGCCATGTTTTCATTATTCCGTAAATAAGGCAAATAACCAAGTTTTAACCAAAGTGTTGATAAAAATAAATAAATCTGCAATGAAAAAGTTGCTAATTCTACTTTTGATGCATGTAGGAATGGCTATGATTATTCTAAAATCCACCATGGCCCAGGGCATCGTGACATTTCCTGATTCAAATACTTACTGGCATGAAACATATCAATGGGCACCTTCGCCTTATTATTACAATGGTGTTGGCACAACCTACTATACAAGGGATACAATTATAAATCAGCAAGTCTATCATAAATTGGAAAATATCAGAATGGATGTATTTTGTACTGATATTGTTATCAGTGGGCCAAACTATGTTGGGGGCCTCAGGGAAGATACAATTACAAGACAGGCATTTTATATTTATCCAAATGATACTGAGGAATTTCTTTTCTTTGATTTTTCGCTAAATTCCGGCGATACGATCCCCCCATGCTTCTATACTGATTTTCTTCAAGACAGTTTAGTAACTGGGTTAGATTCCATCGTTACCTCTGATGGGGTTGTTAGGAAAAGATGGTTCTTCATGAATGATACATCAGGAAGCACTTCATATGTAATAGAAGGTATAGGTAATTCTTTTGGCCTGTTAAATTCAATTGATGTCTGCTTCGAATCATGCAACCGGTTAATCTGTTTTGAAAAAGATTCTTCTACATTGTGGATCAATCCCTGGAATTCTGATTGTTCAATCCCAACAGATACATGTGTTCAGACTCATGTTAACTTAATAGAAATTAATAGTGGATTAATTGTGTATCCAAATCCGGTCATTGGGAACGATATACTTTCACTTTGTATGAAAATAGCCGATACGAACCTGAAATGTCAATATGAATTATTGGACATGATTGGTAATTCTGTTTCAAAAGGGCAAATTAAATCGAACCTGACCCAAATTCTAACTCCTAAAATAAAAGGAGTTTATGTATTATTAATTACTAATTACTATGGAATAAGTATCACAAAAAAAATCATTGTTAAATAAATTAAACGTTATGAAAAAAAATTTATTAATTATTGGCTGCTTGATTCTTAGCTTTAGTTACGCAATTTGTCAAACTAACCTATATGGAATTGACAATTTCAGACATATTCAACAATCATTCTATTCAGACTTTGACCCTCTCAATATTGACACTACAGAGGGAGGAACAATGAGGCAGTTTTTCAAATGGGAGAGATTCTGGGGACCAAGATTAATGCCGACATATAGCTTTGAACTTGCAAATCAACTTCGACATGATTATATTCAATCGTTTTCCATGGAAAACAGAAATAGTGAAGTGCAATCTAATTGGAAGGAATTAGGGCCAAATGCAAATGGATTAGGTGGAATAGGAAGAATTGATGCAATCGCATTTCATCCTACTGATCCAAATATATTATATGCAGGTGCACCTTCCGGAGGGCTATGGAAAAGTGATAACAAAGGACAATCTTGGTGGAATTTAAACTCAGATTTTCAATTTCAATCAATAGGCGTATCATCAATAGCTATTGATCACAATAATCCAGATATAATATTTATTGGAACTGGCGATGTTGATAGTGAATCAACATTCTCTGAAGGCATTTATCGGTCTCAAGATGGGGGTAATTCCTGGGTTCCAATTAATACAGGCCTTATACAATCAAATACTCCTCCATTTTTTATTGGTAAAGTGATACTCAATCCAAATCAGAACAATATTGCATTTGCTGCAACATCAATAGGTATTTATAAGTGTGAAAACAGGAACAGCGAGACTCCAACTTGGACTAAAGTGTATCCTCATCAATCATCAGCTTATGAATATATAAGGAATATTGAATTTCATCCTGATAACCCAAACATACTATATGCAGTTGGACTTGACATTGTATCATCTAACCAAAGTGGAAATCTAAACTCATGGGAAAGAATTGCTTTAGCGTCCAATGGACTTGATTTTACGAACACTCCATATCCTATTGTATTAAATGGAGAATATGTTAGAGCACTCAATATGGCAATGGACCCACAAGGAGATTATTTATATGTGAATTGCATTGGGGCGGATACGCCACCACCATATAATTGGAATGCTTCAATATATTATCATTTCTTTCAATACGATATCAATAATAATGTTTGGTCAATTAAAACAGCTCCTAATATCACACCAACAAGAAACGAAATGGTTGTATCCCCGTCAAATTCTCAAATTGTTTATACGGGAGGAGTACATGCAACAAAAACATCAAATGGGGGTTCTTCATGGCAATCTATTAATATCCCAGCACATAATGACTATCATGAATTCGTTTTTTCACCTCACAACCCTGATGAATTATTTGTAGGTACTGATGGAGGTATATGGATGAAAAACATTTCCACCAGTATAACAGTTGAACTTAATCAAGGGCTTGGTGTTTCAACTATGTACAATATGGGTAGTTCAAAAAACGATCCAAATCAGATTCTTACTGGCTCCCAGGATTGTGGGATTAATTATTTTAAAAACGCAGTTTGGATGCACGAGATCACTTCAGACGGTATGGAATGTTTAATGGATTATGAAGATATTGAATTAATGTATGCAACTACTTATATAAATAGTAACGGAACAATTCATAGATCAAACGGGAGCGTAAATGATCCTTTCTATGGCTATGGTACAATTATAATGAATTCAGGGACGCATGTTACTGATGGCTCAATTTATGGAGCACCTCTTGTTTGCAATCCTCTTAATTCAAAGACTTTGTATCAAGGAAGACGTAATGTTTGGAAAATAGATAATGCTGGCACCGGAGTGATAACCGATTGGTATAAGATTAGCAATGAAGACTATCTAACAACATGGACTGGTGTTATTCTTGCTTTAGAAATTGCACCTTCAAATCCAGATTATATTTATTTTACACGAGCAAAAATTGATACCTGGGCAACTGGTTATGATGTCAATAGGCTATTTAAAACTACAAACGGTGGTGGATTACTTCCCAATAGTTGGATTGATATTACACCCCCAACACCTGAAAATCCAGATGGAACATATTGCATTTCTGATATTGCTGTAAGCAATAAAGATCCTAATAAAATATGGATTACTTACAGTGGTTATCTTCAAGATTACAAAGTTAAATATTATGATGGAACAAGTTGGGTTAATTATAATGATGGATTACCAAATATCCCTGTGAACTGTATTGTATATAAAAACGATAGTTATGATGAATTGTATCTAGGAACAGATGTAGGAGTTTATTATAGAAATAGTAGCATGAATTCATGGGTACCTTTTATGGATAATTTACCTAATGTTATTGTCAATTGGCTCGAAATAAATCTAACTTCTAATAAATTGAGAGCTGCCACATATGGCAGAGGCCTTTGGGAATCAGAATTAGCCTGTATTAATAATTTCCCGATTTCAATTACTCAAAATTCAAACTGGACACAACCAAAGCATATAACTGGTGATGTAATAATCGAATCTGGGGTATCTTTATTTATAAACTCAACAATATTTATGCCACCTAGTTCCAGAATTATTGTTAAAAATGGTGCTAAACTAGTAGTTAATGGAGGCACAATTACAAATGGTTGTTCCTCTCCCTGGCAAGGTATTGAAGTTTGGGGCAATACAGCACAGCACCAATGGCCTGATGTTAATGGTGTTTATATGCAGGGATATGTGGAACTAAACAATGCTACAATTGAAAATGCAATGTGCGCTCTTGATTTATGGCAACCAGGCGATTATACCAAAACTGGCGGTATTGTGTTTGCAGATGAAAAAACTAAATTCAATAACAATATAAGATCGGTTCACGCTTTGAATTATCGGAACTTCCATCCAAATGATTCCACTAAAACAATGGACTATCAGGCGGTTTTCAATGATTGCTCCTTTGCTATTAAAGGGGATTTTCATAATTTATTTACTTTCTACAAGCATATTGACCTCTGCCAGGTAAACGGTGTCAGATTCAATGGCTGCGATTTTAGTCTATCACCAGAGGCTCTTGACATATCTGATTACAACCAGGCCATTGCTGCATACAGCGCAGGGTTTAAGGTAAATGCTATCTGTAACTCAACACAAACACCCTGTCTTGAAACCGAATATGACAAATGCACTTTTTCCGGGTTCAGGACTGCTATTTATTCAGGCAATGGGAGTCTCAATACGAATACTTTTTATGTTAACAGGGCTGAGTTTAACAACAACTCAACTGGAATTGAAGTGAACGGCGTTTGGAATCCCGTTATTATTAATTCCAATTTCTATTTGAATAACAACCAATTCAGCACTGAACCCTGCTCGTATGGCATTTACCTGAACAAATCTACTGGCTTTGCCATTGAAGATAACAAGTTTTTCAAAG
This sequence comes from Bacteroidales bacterium, assembly GCA_038325075.1. Taxonomy (GTDB): domain Bacteria; phylum Bacteroidota; class Bacteroidia; order Bacteroidales; family Lentimicrobiaceae; genus Lentimicrobium. Next base: position 5,832 of record JBBQIQ010000137.1, read on the forward strand.
CCACTGGTGCACCTCTCGCCGATTATCTAGGTATAGGTGTGATAAATTGTGAAACCGTTGCCGAGATTTACAAAAATGAATTTACCGGATTAAGTGCAGGAAACTATGCCTTTGGTAGAAATTGGGAAAATGAGATATATAAAGGACTATCCTATCTCTGCAATATAAATACAAACAATTTTGCCGATTTTTATGTAACGGGATTTAACTTAGATGATGGAATACAATACAAACAAGGCAATTCTACCCTACCAGCAGGTAACGAATTTTCACCAACCGGGGCAAGCTGGCATTTTTATAACGGGAACACTAACCCTGTTGAATACTTCTATTGTGCAACATGCCCACGAAACAATCCTGAATATATTAATAACGTAAGAAAGGTATCGGTAAACACAGCAAATCCCTGCCTGTCGCATTATGGCGGGAATACTGGAAGGGAGATAGTTCAGAATACACAGCAACGGCTCGACAGCGAAATAGCCTATGTAAATGCAACCAACAATTACAATAATACTGAGTCGCTCTACATCAGCCTGAAAGATGGCGGAAGTACCGAAACTAAAGTGGCCACTGTCACTTCCGCCGTACCTGATGATATGTGGGCGTTACGGGCGCAATTGTTAGGCGATTCGCCTCATCTTTCGGAAGAGGTTCTGAAGTTGGTTGCCGACAAAACTGATGTATTTACCGAGGCCGCTATCTTTGACATCCTTGCAGCAAATCCTGATGAATTGAAGAAAGAGGAGCTTCTGGAATATCTTGAAGGAAAGGAAAATCCTTTACCTGCATATATGATTGATATATTGAGGCAGGTAGCCGATGGGACAACCTATAAAACCGTTCTGCAACTCGAAATGGCCCGTTACAGCCACGATAGGGCAAGGGCGGCAAATGACATCATCCGGGGCATTCTGAACGATGAGTTAATGGATCTTGCAGAACTCAGGAATTGGTTGGATAATCTTGGCGGGATTGAATCTGACAAACAGATTATTTCATCTTACCTTCAGGAAGGCAACTTTACCAGTGCCTTTTCATTGGCAAATATGCTGACGCAAATATATAACCTTCAGGATGAGAACCTAACTGAAAACAACCGATTCCTAAACCTGATACAACTACAGCAAACATTATTCAATGAAGGCCGCACTATCGACCAGCTTACACAGGCTGAACTGGCAATGCTCAATGAATTTGCAATCGCCAGCAATAGCAGTGTCGGCGCACATTCAAAAGCGATACTCGAAGTTTTTTATGAACAGCAATTTAACAAGTGTGAATCGTTGCAAGGAGCGGCATCATATAAAAACCATCCTGTCAATCCCAATCAACTTGGTGAAGTTTATGGTTTGAGTATTTCCGTTAAGCCCAACCCTGCCAATGAATGGGCAGCTTTTGAATACAAATTCCCCAAAGAGGAAACCTACGCAACACTGGAAATCAGCGATGGCAAGGGAAATAAAATTGAATCGTTTGTTCTGAATGGCAATCAGGGACAGAAACTCTGGGATATCCGTGGCATAGCTGCCGGAACCTATATCTACACCATAAAAGTTGCCGGTTTTACAAAATCGGGCAAACTGGTAATTTCAAAGTAACATCCCAAACTTTATGGAAATAGCCGGCTACCCGGCTATTTCCATATTATTCGTTAAAAATGAAGAAGTCTTTTTACATACTTTTCCTTTTATTCCTTACAATGAAAAGCCATACCCAGCCTTTGGTACTGGAATGGCAAAATTGTTTTGGCGGTCCACTTGACGATTCTTCCAGGGATATGGTTGGCACGGGCGATGGATTCATGCTGGCAGCAAATTGGGGCCCCTTGGATATATGGTTGATTAAAACCGATCTTTCCGGGAACAAGTTATGGGAATTAAAATATGGAGGCTCCGAACAAGATGGTTGTGCTCGCATATTAGATATGAAAGACGGCTCCTTTATCGTAATTGGCAGTGCAAATTCTTCTGATGGCGACATTGGAAATGACCCATATCCCGGGAGTGCCAATTACTGGATTATAAAAGTTAATGATACAGGCAATATCCTATGGGAAAAAATTTATGGAGGGAGTTGCTGGGATAGACCCTGGGATGGGTTAACAACCACTGATGGTGGGATTGTAGCTTTTGGATTTACCTGTTCTGCCGATGGGGATGTCAGTAATTTTTTCGGTTCGTATGATGTCTGGATGATAAAATTGGACAGCTCAGGTAACCGGGTCTGGGATTATACCATTGGAACCATTGATGCTGACGTTTCGTCTGCCATCATTGAGACGTCCGACAGGGGGTTTCTGGTGGCTGCATCGTCAACTCCAACAACCGGGGGAAACATTGATTGCGTTCCATATAATGAAAATGCTGAGATTGTACTTTTTAAAGTTGATTCCATGGCCAATTTCGAATGGCAGAAGTGCTATGGTGGCAGTGACCATGAGAGTGTTTTTGATATGATTGAAACAGCAGATGGCTATTTACTGGCCTGTTCAGCCTATTCAAACGACGGTGAGATTAACGGGGCAGGGTATCATGTCGGATTTGATGTTCTTGGTTACGCAACGGCTGATGTTTGGTTGGTAAAGCTTGATTTCTCGGGCAATATTGTCTGGAGCAAATGTTATGGAGGTTCAAGCGGTGACGTGCCAAAGCGTATTTTTCATTCGGCAGATGGCGGTTTTATCATTTTTGCCAACGCTGAATCCTTTGACGGAGATGTTTCGGGCAACCATTCGAGTGGCAATATGTACAGTGATATCTGGGTTTTTAAAATAAACAGTACCGGTGACTTGATCTGGCAACAATGTTTTGGTGGCAATGGCAACGAAAAAATAGAATCGGGTGTGTTTGACAATGGCGATGGCAGTTATGTAATAGCATCAACGATTTATGATTTTAATTCAGGACAGGTTGAATGTCCCACCACCAATGAAAGCTATCAGGTATGGTTGATAAAAGTAACCGATACCACCTTTGTAAGCGTACCTGAAAATCCGTTTGCAGGAAATGCTATAAAAGCTTACCCAAACCCAGCCAACGAATATGTGGTATTTGAGTTAACAATAGGGGCGCGACCTATCGTTTCCCTGCCCGCAAACCCACAAACCATATCTATTTCCGATATTTATGGACGGGAAATCGCTCAGATACCTTTAATGGGAGATAAAACAGTGTGGGATACAAGAGGGGTGGCAGAGGGGGTTTATTTTTACCGGATAGAAAACGGCAATGCATTCGTTTCGGGTAAGTTGATCATCTTGAAATAAAACAAACAAGCAGCCTGATCATGGATTTTGCCTGTTATATGGTTGCCTGGCTGGGGATCATGCAGCGGTGATATTCACGGGATGTTGTGAATAAAAATTGGTAGGTACACGACTTGTCGTGTCCCTACAACTACATAATCACCAGAAAGCCACACAGTGTCAGCGCCAGGCTATGTGGTTTTATCCGAAAAGGACATTTATTTTTTTACCAAGTCCGAATTCGAAAATTCTGTAAAGGGTTGAAAGTTGAATGTCGCATTTCCCGTTTTCAAGTCGGGAAATGTAACTCTTTTTAGTACCTATTTTTTCTGCTAATTGCTCTTGCGTCATATTAGCTTCTTTTCTGGCTTCTTTCAACATTTCGCTGATTACGAAATATTGGGCTTTTTCCTCAAATTGGTTACGTTTTTCGGTGCCAGTTTTTCCGTATTTAATATCCAGCAACTCGTCAAAGTTCCTGGCGTTTCTGAGGTTATTTGCTTTCATCGTTTTTCTTTTTTGAATTATAGTATTCTTGTTTCAGTTTTAGAGCCAATTCAATTTCTTTTTTTGGGGTTTTCGGGGTTTTCTTTTGAAAAGCATTGAATAGTATCACTAAATTTCCTTTGTCGAAACAGCAAAAAATCCGATAAATATTGCTTTCAAATTCAATTCTGACTTCGTAAAGTCCGTCTGTTCCCTCGATATAGTCAAGGAATTTTTTAGGAACATTCCGCACGGTCCTGATGATTTTGAAAACATACTCGATTTTCTCTTGCACCTTTTCGGTCTGCTTCAGGTAGAAGTCAACAAAATGGTACCCGTAAAAATTAATTTGTCTCTCAACCTTCATGAGACAAAGTTAACTATAAAGTTATCAGCATGAAAGTTTTTGTTTGTATTTTTATCTTTGGTGATATTTGAGCCTAATTGCCACAAATAATATCCTATGAACGAACAATTTTTCCATCCATTGTTCCAAGGTGAAACCGTTGAGTGGAGAATAGCCCTTGGTGATAACCGGAAGGTGATCGGTGATTTTGCCTGTTATGTGGTTGCCTGGCTGGGGATCAGGCAGCGGTAATATTCACGGGATGCTGTGAATAAAATTAGTAAGGTCTCTACTGATTTTATTGGGCACAACGCCCTGTTTTTACCTTATTTGCGTCTTGCCAGACTAAAAAACAGCATTTTCTCTTTATCCTTCTTACGAAATAACTCAATCAATACCGATGAATCCAATAAAATCATGCGATTCTGGATTTATTAATATGCATTCTTGCTTCATTGTATTCATTCAACTCTGAATCTACCCATGTAGGAGCTTGTAAAATTAGTTTTTGTAAAGATTCTGTTGATTTTTCAGCAGCTAACTCTGATTGC
>JBBQIQ010000138.1:0-10251 GCA_038325075.1 Bacteroidales bacterium
CTGTAACCCTTTTACTTTAGACTTTGAACTTCCCTAATTCCCATCCACCAGATACGCTCTCATCTCCTCTGTCTTTGGGTTTTTAAATAGTTCCTCCGGTTGTCCATACTCGATAATTTTACCATCGTTCATAAAAATTACATGGTCGGCAAGGCGCATGGCCTGGCGCAAAACGTGGGTTACAAGGATAATTGTATAATGTCTCTTCAGGTCTTTAAACAGATTTTCAATGATTTTACTTGAAATAGGATCGAGCGCAGAGGTTGGCTCATCGGCCAGAATGATGGTTGGCTTTACTGCAAGTCCCCGGGCCAGGCACAGGCGCTGCTGCTGGCCTATTGAGAGACTTGTTGCCGGGGCATGCAGCCGGTTTTTAACTTCCTCCCATAATCCTACTTCACGCAGGTGTTTCTCAACGCTGAATTCAACCAGTTTTTTATCACGAATACCTTTTAATTTGAGTCCGTAAGCAACATTTTTATAGATTGAAACCGGCAAAGGATAAGGCCTTTGCGATAACAATCCCATTTTTTGCCTGATAGATGGGATATTGGTGGTCGTATTCAGGATATCATCGTTTTCAATAAAGATATTACCGGTCACTTTCAGCTCTTTATAAAGGTCGGTCAGTTTGTTTATACACTTCAGCAAAGTGGTTTTCCCGCAGCCTGAAGGCCCCAGGAGCACTGTAATCTTATTCCGTGGAATATCGAGATTTACATCGTCCAGAATATGATGATTGCCGGCATACACATTCAGGTTCCTGACCCTAAGGACCGGGAGAACTGATTTTTCAACTGACATTGATATGACTTCCTTGTCTGACATGATTTCTGGTTCTGGCAAAAACATTGTGGTCTATTTGAGATTGGTTCTTGAATATCTTTTGGAAAGGTACCGGGCTCCGAGACTCAGTGCCAGTATAATAACCGTCAGGATAACTGCCGATGCAAAGGCCCGCTCCCTGACTTCAGGAATTGGTGAGCCAAGTTGAAAAAAGATGGCAAGCGGTAAGGTAGCTGCCGGTTCATCGAGGTTAACCGGGACATTGTCAGTATATCCTGCTGTGAACAACACCGAAGCGGCGTCACCAATTCCCCGTCCGAACGAAAGCAAAACGGCAGTGATAAAACCTGAGAATCCCTGCTTGAACATCACCCTGAAAGCAGTTTCGGTCCGGGTTGATCCCATTGCCAGCGAGGCCTCGTGCAGCCCTTTCGGGATGGTACTCAGCACTTCATCGAATGTGCGTACCATGATGGGCGATATAAGCAACGCAACTGTGATGATTCCGGCCAGAAGGGAGGCATTCATTCCAAAGAAAAGCATCAGCGCAAAACCAAACGCACCATAAACAATCGAAGGAATTCCCCAGAGTGCATCAAGAAAGTAACGGATGGTGTTTTGTGTTCTTCTGTACCTGACCAATTGCACGTTGATGTAAAGAGCTGCAGGCATCCCGATAAAAATTGCAATAATTGTTGCCCCAAAGGCAATATAAACAGAGCCTATTATCGCATTCAACACGCCACCTTCGCCACCATAATAATAACCGCCTTTGGGTGTTTTCAGAATCATGTCCCAGTTAAGGGCATTGAAGCCTTTAACAAATATGACAAGGATTATAAATGCCAGTACCGCAATCAGCGAATAGGCCATAAAGGCTGAGATGTAAACGAAGAATTTCTCTTCCAGAATTTTAATTCTTCTCATTGCCTTTTGGTTTTATGAATTAAATATCTGAAAATAAGATTGAAAACAAGAATTATAGCCAGCAACAGAAAGGCGGCAAACATCAACGCTGAGTCGTACATGGGAATCGACATCATTTCACCATAATTGTTAGCGATGAGTGCAGGCAGCGGGTATGCTGCATCAAACGGATTGCCGGTAACTTTAACCACATTCCCGACAACCATCATTACAGCAATGGTTTCGCCAAAAGCTTTTGCGATACCCAGCCCGTAAGCGGAAATTATGCCCGGGTAATTTCCCCTGATGACCACATGCTTAACCGATTCCCATTGGGTTGCGCCCATTGAAAGCGAGGCTTCTTTAAGGCCGGCAGGAACAGTATTGAAAACTTCAATCAGCATATTAAGTATGTAGGGAATGCACATTATGGCCAGCACAATGCCGCCGGAAAGCACTGAATACCCCGAGGATGTGGTATTAAAGAAAGGTGCAATATATCTGGAAACCATTGGAACTATAATCAGAATTCCCCATACGCCGTAGATTACAGAAGGCAATCCCGCAAGCACATCAATCACCGGATGCATAATCCTGATCAATTGCTTCGATGAGAACTGGGTTAGATAAATGGCTGCCAGCAAACAGACAGGCAAAGTAAATATAAACGACAGCAGGGTAACGTAAAGTGAACCCACGATAAACGGCCAGAAACCGAATTCTCCTTTGGATGGTGCCCACTGCGATGAGAATACCAGGCTCAGGAACGATTGCTGATCGAACAAAGGCGCTGCTTTCAGGTAAAGTCCTATGCCAATAATCAATGGCAGAAGCAGAATGGTTACCAGGGAGGTAATCATCCAGAAGCCTGTGATTTTGTCGAAGAATTGCCTTCTGAATTGCATTTTTTTAAGGATTCAAAGATTCAATCCCGTACGTGCGGGACAAAGATTCAAAGATTCCCCGCCGAAAAGGCAGCTTGCCCCGCCTTTTCGGCGGTGGGGACTCCCCCGCCAAAATGGGCGGGGCAAACTGCTTCACTCAGCAAAGATTCAAGGATTCGCAACATGTTTGCTTGCCAATAGTCTTTTGCCAACTGCCAATATCCAATTTCAGATTTCGGATTTCGGATTTCGGATTTCGGTCCCGATAACTATCGGAATCGGATTTGCCTGCTACTCCCGATAGCTATCGGGATTGCCAACTGCCAACTGCCAACTGCAACTTCATATTGCCAACTACCAACTTTTCTACTTAAGTTTCTCCAGATATTCCTCAATCTCCTTGGAATCAATAGGCACATACCCGGCTTCTGTTACAAATTGCTGTCCATCGGTAAGGCACCAGCGGATAAAGTCGAGTGTGGCCTGCTTCTGCGGTTTGCCTTTTGAAACAAAATAGAGTTCCCGGGCCGGAGGAGATGGATAAATGCTTTCTGCTATGGCTTTAAGAACCAGTTCAAAGCTATCATAGAAGTTTTCTTCAGGGTCTAAAATTCCGTTTCCGTTGATATCAATAGGAGCGATTTCTATTCCTGCTCTTTTTTTGCCGGTTTTAATATCATAAGCGTAGGCTGTATTATTGAATCCTATGCCTAACTTGTCTTTAACTACAGCATCTGCCAGTCCAGGGTCGCCAAAAATGCCGATACCGAGCAGGTTTTCCTGTTTCACGCCAAGGTACTTTGCCCAGGTTTCAGCCGCACCGCAAGCGTCGGATCGTGTATAAACAACCATTTTTCCTTTTTCAGATACCTTTAGGATTTCTCCCCAGTCTTTATCTTTATCTACAGTAAATATGGTGGTAAAATTTTCCTTGGTCAAGCCTTTTTGCTTTATGGTACCAAGGAATGGGTTCTGATCACTTATGGTTGGTACAACGGCATCAATGGTCAGTCCGACCCACCAGACACCCTGACTTTTCTCCTCCTCAGCGATTTCTCGCGAGAACATGCCCAGATCAACCGCTCCGGCCAAAGCATCAGCCATTCCTTTTCCGGCACCGCCACCTGATACATTGAACCTTATCTCTGGATTTATCTTCTTGTATTCTTCTGTCCATTTTACGACCAGCGGGTAAAGCGCAAAGGCACCGGAGAGGCTGATGGTCTGGTCTTTCTTCTTTTGTGAGGCACAGGCTGAGAGTACAATTGCCAAAGCCAGTAAAAGGATATAATTTGATTTTTTCATGGTGGATTTTTATTTTTCCGGCGACGGGGTTTGATTAAAAAGGTTCAGGGCAATATTAAGTTGCACATAAAAGAACTGGGAGAATTTATCATCGGATACGTCCTGGATAGTTTTCAGCGATTCTGTTGGCAGGTAAAAGCAATAGTTACTTTCGAGATCGCACCAGTCACTGAATTTATACTTCAGTATTAAATCATTTTCAAATCCAAGTTCTTTATCGGCAGGAGTAGCTGGATTTGTTTGTGCAAGGGCAAAGTAATGAGTTGTATTCCTGATACTCAATTTATTCGAGAATTTGTAATCAAGCCAAAAGTAATAGTCGGCCAGGCCGCCCTGTTTGGTGTTGGAAGCGAAAGTTCTGTAATAGTCCATAAACCCGAAGAATTTATGGCTGTTTCCATATAAATTGTCAAACAGGTGATCAGTTCCATTTTGGCCTATCGTTTTATTGTTCCCTGAGAGATACCCAAGGCCAGCACCAGGTGTGAATTTTCCGAACTTGTAACTTGCATCAGCATCTATAAGATAAGCGCTAACCTTATTGCCTTTCTGGTTTTTACCATATTGATAAAAGAAATTACCCCAGGCATTGAAGTTATTGTTTTTATATTCTCCGTAAAGTCCGCTGGTATGCCTGAAGTTGATCGGATTTGTAGTGTCTGTTTTGGTTATTCCCGATGAAATATGTAGAAGTGAAATACTCAGATTGTCGTTGAATTTCCGGTTCAGCCAAAGATAATTCAGTGATTTAATTCTTGTTGCAGGATATAGATTGTCTGTTAAAACATCTTTCATATTGTTCCACGATGCACCTGCATGCAGGTTCCAGCCGTTGATCAGAAATTTAAATACCAATGCATCATAAGCAATACCGTTCTGGTTCCAGTTGCGATCACCAAGCAGGCGTCTGTTGTCGTAAACCAATTGCTGCCGGCCAGCGGACACTTTTACAGCATTTGAGATTCTGACTTCTGCAAAGGCTTCCAAAAGATCAAGCGAAGCGTTGTCGCCTGCACCTGTGTTCATCACAGCCTGGTCGCCCCAAAGACGTACATCTTGTGGTGAAATTCTCAGTTTCAGAAATTTGGTCTCGTACAAAAAGGAAAGCCGGGTACGTTGCGAAACCAGGAAGGCCGGATTTGATCCTTCCGCAGCAAGTTTCTGGTACCCGTCACGGATTTCGAAACGGCTGCGCAACTGGGCATCAATACTGAATTGTGCGCTTATTTCCTGAATAAACAGAAAAACCAATGCAATCAGAAATGTAAATTTTACCAGGTAAAGTTTCATAAATGGTGGATTTTCGGTCTTTACAAAAATATTACCTTTAAAAGAAATGAAAAACAGTCTTTAAACGTAATCAGTCCTATACGTTCCGAAACGGAGAAATACGTTTTTAAGCGTAGTTGATTATGATTTTCAGATGGATAAAGAGCCTGACGAGTCCGGATTTTTATTTTCCCGATAATTGAGCAATGATTAAACCTTATTTCAATATATTTGCTTTCAAAGTATTTCAACCGGATTGTTGTGATTATTGGTAAGCGTGGTGTTTCATAAACTGGTGAAATTGTTTTTATTGATAATATTAACGAGTTAGAGGTCAATTTTGAATGACACTACAAGATGAAACGTGTCGACAAAATATAATGACACAAATTACAGTAGAAAAATGGAGTTGCGAATTTTACAATTAAATGAAGACAAAGCAGATAAAATGTTTGAATCAACAGAATGTCAAACATTGTTGAAAATGTATGACACCTATTACCCAAAAATAGGATTCAATTTACCTTGGGTATCTTATCTGGTTGTTCGACAAAATCAAGTAGTGGGTTTTTGCGGTTTTACAGGACAACCCCCGAGATGGAAAAGTTGAAATTGCTTATTGGACTTTTAAAGAATTTGAAGGTCAAAGGATCGCTTCGTTTGCTTGTAAAGAACTAATTACAATTTCTCACAACGCTGACCCAAAATTAACAATAACAGCAAAGACTGTACCTGAACAAAATGCTTCGACAAAAATATTAGAGAACAATGGATTCATTTTCAGAGAAATCGTTCAAGACGAAGAAATTGGTGATGTTTGGATGTGGACATTAACGAAAAAAGAAACAACGAAGCGTTTAAAAGGCTATAAATAATAGCGGGAGAATTACATAATTGAAAGCTCATAACCCGTCCAACACTTGCAGGATTGGCAGTGATGAACGGCAGAAATCTAAAAGGGTAGCAGTAAAAAGTTCTCAAATCTCCCAAAACCCTTTCCGTATAGCAAACATCACTATTCCTGACATATTTTTTGAGTTGGTTTTCAGCAGTTGGTTTATAGGCCGCCGACCGCTTGCAAAGGAATCATAATTTGATTATTTTTGTATTAAACTAATTGATGTTGGGATCCATAGAAGAAGCAGTGTATAGAGACTTAAAAGATATCCTTGTTATTAAACTTCAGGATGAACTATCGGATTTTGTGCTCTTTGGGTCAAGAGTATCAGGGAAGTCACATGCTGATTCAGATTATGATGTCCTGATAGTTTTGAAACATAAGCCTGATTGGGAACTTGAACGTGAGATTTCCGATATTTGTTTTGAAATTGACCTGAAATACAACGTCATAACTGATACATTGATCATAAGTGAACCCGAATTGCAAAACCTCAGAGGGAAACAGCCGGTTTATATAAATGCGCTTGCAAATGGCTTAAGACTATGATAAATCCGGTAGAAAGAGAGTCTTTAATAAAGTACAGGCTGGATCAGGCTTATGATACTATTGAACTGGCTGATTTTCTTATTAAATCCGGAAAGTTAATTGTTGCAGTAAATCGTATTTATTATGGAATGTTTTGTGCGTTAACAGCTTTGACTTTGAAAGATGAGTCCACTCCGAAAACTAATTATTTGACACCAAGCCACAAAAACACCAAATCACACCAATTTCAATATATTGATATACAATATTATACGTAAATTGGTGTCTTGGAGACTTGGTGTCTATTCTTTTTTATTGACTTTTCTGAGCAGGCTCAAATATCATTTTGAAACTTCCAGGCATAGCCGGATATTAGGCTGGTTTAATAAAGAGTTTATTGCTGCTGGAAAAGTTGAAGTCAAATTTGGAAAAATAATCCGTAATGCTTATCAAAACAGAACTAAGGGTGATTATGATGCTTTCGTTGATTATAATTTGACTGAAGTTGAAAGGATGCATTCAGAGATGATTGAATTTATTCGGGAGATTGGAAGATTAATCAGAGAAGAGTATAACCCAAATTGAGCGATTTGAAAAGGAAAATAGCTCAATCGATCAGGAAATTGTATGCAATTCACAGTAAAACAGTTTTATGGCTGTGGTGAATTGCAACAATTTCCCAATCGGGGTTTACATAAGTAAAGCGCTTTTTCGCGTTGCTCAAATCGATCAACTTAGGTATAAACCGATTTCGCGACATTTGCAATCAAAACTGTACAATCGGTTCGTCGGAATTGCTGGTTAAACTGTTACTGCATAAACTGAAGAAAATCTTTAGGGTTATAATCAATGCAAACTGCTAAATCAAACAACAGTTTGGTTACTTTTACAAAATATGACAACCTCGAAAATGATCTATAACAGAATAACATTGGCCTTTCCTGAAAAGGAGGAAAAGCTGTTCCTGAATAGATACTTTTTTGACTCTCTTATTCAGGTCAGGGTTTCTTTTGCACTGGTCATATTCCTATATGGTATATTTGGTTACCTTGATTCAATATTGATTCCTGAGTATGCAAAAACTTTCCATATAATCCGCTATCTGTTTGTTGTTCCGACACTAACGGTGGTTTTCCTAGTATCTTTTACCAAAGTATTTCAGAAAATCTGGCAGGTTTTATTGTTTATAAGTTTAATAGTAGGTGGAGCAGGCATTGCTATTATGATTATGCTTGTGCCTGAAAATTATGCATATTTTGCCGGTTTGATGCTGATCTTTTCGGCAGGTTATTTCTTTATCAAACTCCGGTTTTTCTTAGCATCAATTGCAGGTTGGGTTATTTTGGTTATTTATAATTCAGGTGCAATATTTTATGCGCATTCCACCGGTAGCGCACTCATCAGCACCAATTTCTTTTTTATCAGTGCAAATATAATTGGGATGTTTGCCGCTTACAACATAGAATATTATGCACGCCGCAATTTTTTTCTGAACTATGAGCTTGATAAGGAAAAATTACTTGTTGAATCCATTAACAAAAACCTCGAACAAACTGTAGATGAGCGCACCAATGAACTGCTTTTAGCCAAGGAAGCCGCTGAAGCAAACAACTCTAACGTTACTGCAATCATTGAAGGTACGCAAAACAGCATCTGGGCTTTTAACAGAAATTACGAAATAATGTACATCAATCATGTATTTCAAACGGAGTTTGAACAAACCTTTGGTGTTAGGTTAGCACAAGGCGTAAACTTTATCGAATCGCTACCCGAAGCATTGCTCCCTATTTGGAAACCACGATACGACAGGGTGCTGAACAATGAACAATTTACTGTTGAAGATGCGATTGATTCCGAAAACGGAATGATTTACATTCAGGTATCTTTTAATCCCATAGTTAAAAAAGGTGAGGTTATAGGTGCTTCTTGCTTTGGGAGCAATATCACAGAGCGGAAAATTGCAGACAAAGAACTGCATAGAGCCAAGGAACGCGCTGAGGAAAGCGACCGGCTCAAATCAGCATTCCTCGCCAACATGAGCCACGAAATCCGTACGCCTATGAATGGCATTTTAGGCTTTTCTGAGTTGCTTAAAAACCCTGAACTAACCGGTGATTTGCAACAGGAATATATTGGTATTATTGAAAAAAGTGGCGCCCGTATGCTCAATATCATCAACGACATAGTGGACATTTCAAAAATAGAGGCTGGCCTGATGAAACTGGACTTAAAGGAAACAAATATCAACGATCAGATTGAATATATTTATTCCTTCTTCAAGCCTGAAGTGGAAGCCAAAGGTATAAAGTTCTCTTTCAGTAATTCCTTGCCCGAAAATGAATCCATTATTTATACCGATAGTGAGAAAACGTACGCAATTTTAACCAATCTTGTGAAAAATGCCATCAAATACACGGAAGAAGGTAAAATAGAGTTTGGTTATTTCAAAAAAGAAGAATTCCTTGAATTCTACGTGAAAGACACAGGCATTGGGATTCCCACAGACAGGCAGGAGGCGATTTTTGAACGATTTATTCAGGCTGATATTGTCGATAAAATGGCACGGCAGGGCGCAGGATTGGGTCTATCAATTTCTAAAGCGTATATTGATATGCTTGGCGGAAAAATATGGATTGAAAGCGCAGAGAGAATTGGCTCCACATTTTATTTTACAGTGCCTTACAATGCCGTACAGGAAAGGATAGTATTTCAACAAAATAAAGCGGAAAGTAGTCTCAATCCTGAAGTGCCGGAACTGAAAATTCTGATTGCCGAAGATGATGAAACATCGGAAATCTTGTTGGACGCAGTAGTTAAAACGTTTGGAAAAGTAATTTTAAAAGCAAGGACAGGTTCTGAAGCAGTTGAGGCCTGCCTAAATAACCCTGACATTGATTTAATACTAATGGATATTCAAATGCCCGGATTGAACGGATATGAAGCTACCCGTCAAATCCGACAGTTAAACAAAGATATTGTCATCATTGCACAGACAGCTTTTGGATTATCTGGTGACAGAGAAAAGGCCATTGAAGCGGGATGCAACGATTATATTGCAAAACCCATCAACAATAAGCAACTGCTAACATTAATACAAAGGTATTTCAAGAACGAATAGAACCCAAATTGAGCGATTTGAAAAGGGAAATAGCTCAATTGATCAGGAAATTGTAAGCAATTCACAGTAAAACAGTTTCATGGCTGTGGTGAATTGCAGCAATTTCCAAATCGGGGTTTACCTAAGCAAAGCATTTTTTCGCTTTGCTCAAATCGCTCAACTTAGGTATCATTGATTGTAAATACTGATCAAATGCCTGCATGCCCAAAAAGCAAACCCGGGCACTGGAGGCACCTGGTGCTTAATTTCTGCTGGTATTTTTTTACTTTTTCTGGTCAGCAGCAGGCGCATTCTGTATCTTAAGTCTGTCTCGTTTGGTGATGCCAGAGAGTACCTCAACATTCACGCCATCACTGAGGCCTGTCTTGATGATCTTCTTCTCAAAAACCTGTGTCGCTTTTTCCACTTCGACCGTAGCAGTGTCACCATTATATTTGATCAGGCTTTCCTGAACGGCCAGAACGCTGTCCCGGTGTTCAAGCACAATATCCGCATTGGCGCTGTAGCCGGCCCTGATAAAGAGATTGTCCTTCAGTGAAACGGCAGCGCGTATTTCA
>JBBQIQ010000139.1:0-10195 GCA_038325075.1 Bacteroidales bacterium
TGATATGGATACAACTCCCTCTCCTTTAGGAGAGGGTTGGGGTGAGGTAATAAGCGGATTTTTCGGGGAAGGGGTTTACGTTGAAGGGAAGTGTGACGGTGGTAAGGTAATTTCGGATTGCAGATTGCGGACCTGCCCAACTTACCAACGCAATATTAATTGAGAAGCAATCATTTGTCGATTTAGCGGGTGTCTAATCCAGATAGATATTGGGACAAATGTCGAATAATTAAAATGTGAAAAATCAACCTTGAAACATTGCAACTCTTTCTAATTTCTAATTTCTAATTTCTAATCCCGTTAGGTATCTGGACAAATGTCAAATAACTAAATATATGAAAAATCATCCTTGAAACATTGTAACTCCTTGATATGGATACAACTCCCTCTCCTTTAGGAGAGGGTTGGGGTGAGGTAATAAGCGGATTTTTCGGGGAAGGGGTTTACGTTGAAGGGAAGTGTGACGGTGGTAAGGTAATTTCGGATTTCGGATTGCAGATTGCGGACCTGCCCAACTTACCAACGCAATATTAATTGAGAAGCAATCATTTGTCGATTTAGCGGGTGTCTAATCCAGATAGCATTGGGACAAATGTCGAATAATTAAAATGTGAAAAATCAACCTTGAAACATTGCAACTCTTTCTAATTTCTAATTTCTAATCCCGTTAGGTATCTGGACAAATGTCAAATAACTAAATATATGAAAAATCATCCTTGAAACATTGCAACTCCTTGATATGTAGATATCTCCCTCTCCTTTGAAGAGGGATGGGGTGAGGTAATAAGCGGATTTTCTGGGTAAAGGGTTTACATTGAACGGGAGTGTGGCGATTGTAAAGTGAACACCTTACCCCCGATTCCACAAAAGTTCCATCGGGGAAGGCTCTGCCCTCACCTGCCATCGTTCCGATAGCTGTCGGAGTGGCTCAGGCAACAAAGGAAAGGGTGAAGATGCATAAAAGGCAGGTAATTAATGATAGGCCGAAGCATTACGCTTTCAGGCGTTACGCCGTGAAGCGTAATTTGATGTATTTTTAATTATCTTTGTGAAAAAACAAGTCTAATGAACCCTTTCAAATACGGTACAATTGTTAGAGGCTATTTCTTTTAAGGCATACAAATCGAATCTGCTGAAGCCGAATACATTATCAGCCTCACCTTTAATATTCCGTACTACATTCAGCTTCTGTCTGCTGAGATATGGCAATCAATGATAACTACACTGGATATTGTTACGAATGAAATTATTGACAATTGTGCTGAACAAATCATTATTCATAAACACGATTATTACCATGAATTATTTGACAGGCAATCAACCAAGCAAAAACAACTCTTGTTAGGTTTAATTCATACAGGGGCTAATATTTTCTCTGCGCAATTCACAAAAAAATACCGGTTATCGACGCCCTCAACTACTCAAAAGTCGGTCACTTCATTAATGGACAGTGGAATTATTGATAAGACCGGCAATAACTATTTTATCACTGATCCTTTTTTTAAAAGGTTCTTAGAAGATATGGGCTATAAGTGATCAAACAAGTGACAAAACTGAGGGAAAGGCACGAGTTCAGTTTGGTGGAAAATATCAATGGGGAACCAAATAATACTGAAATGTTCTATACTGATTCTGTAAAAATGGGGCATTCTGGCTCGTATAGTGTGAAAGTGGTAGTCTTTAACAAGTGGGGACAGCAGTTCTTTGAAACCCATAACCCGGTAAAAGCCCGCCACTGCTAATAACCACGACCGAAATTCACTAAAATAACAACGTAAAACTGATTTTTCTTAAACGACCATCATGACTGTTGCTTTCGAACCATATAAAATAGATTTCGGTGACTTCGGCCTTAGGGAAAGCCAGTTCGATCATCACAGTAAGCTTCATGGCATTTTACATACCTACAGGGTAATGATTCACACCCTAAAGCTGGGAATACTAACAGGCGACCACCATGAAGCTACAACAGCTTTCTTTGCTGCCTATATTCACGATATGGCCCGGAAGCACGATGGGTATTGCACGCAGCATGGCACTGATTCAGCCAAAAACAAACTACCAGATTACATAAGGTTATTTAAGGAAAACGGGGGAACAGAAAATGAAATTCTTACAATAGGCAAAGCAGTTGCTCTCCATTCGACTTCCACAGAATTGCCCCGGACTGATCCGGACTGGTTAACCGTAGCGATTTTGAAAGAT
Organism: Bacteroidales bacterium; assembly: GCA_038325075.1. Taxonomy (GTDB): domain Bacteria; phylum Bacteroidota; class Bacteroidia; order Bacteroidales; family Lentimicrobiaceae; genus Lentimicrobium. Next base: position 2,206 of record JBBQIQ010000139.1, read on the forward strand.
GCAGATGCACTCGATCGCATCAGGCTTGGGCCCGGAGACCTCAATCCTTCCTATCTGAGGCTTAAAGAATCGCACGATTGTATCCGGTACGGAGAAGAATTGTATGGACGAACGCAGGGAAATAGTTATACCAACTTCACTGAATTCCTGAAAAGTCAGAATAATTTATTATTCTAACTTAATGATATTGAAATTTATACAGAATTTTAGTTCAAATTATGCATGTACATTGCATTGTTAATAATAAAATAGACTAATTTTGTGCTTCCAAAATTCATTTTCTATTGCACATTAAAAAATAATCGTGTTATTGGGTTTATCAAGCTAATATAGCGCGGATAAACCATTTTTTTTGTTTTATTCATTCTGAAAAAATGGCTAAGAAAATATATTCAACCATTAAAGGATCAGGTAGTTACATTCCTACCAACAAAGTATCAAACGCCGATTTATTGTCGCGGACATTTTATGAATCAACAGGTGAGAAGCTCAACCGGCCCAACGAAGAGATCATTTCGAAGTTTAAACAGATAACCGGCATTGAGGAACGCAGATATGTTGAAGATCAGTATGTTTGCTCCGATATTGCATTTTTTGCTGCTGAAAAGGCAATCGCAAATGCAGGAATTGAGAAAGAAGAGCTTGATTATATTATTGTTGCACACAATTTTGGGGATGTAAAATCCGGAACCACGAAAGTGGATATTGTTCCAACGATTGCTTCAAGGGTAAAGCATAAACTGGGCATAATCAATCCGTTTACAGTAGCATACGACCTTCCTTTCGGCTGCCCGGGCTGGTTGCAGGCTGTGATTCATGCCGATTATTATATAAAATCAGGCGATGCAAAAAACATTCTGGTGATAGGGTCAGAAACCCTGTCGCGCATCAGCGACCCACACGACCGCGATAGTCTGATATATTCTGATGGCGCAGGAGCCACGGTGATTAGTGCCGTTGAAAGTGAAACACCGGTGGGAATCCTGTCACATATTACCCGCACCGACACGATTGATCAGGTTTATCTTCTGAAAATGGATAAATCATTTAACCCTGAAGTGCCGGACGAACATTATTTGAAAATGAATGGCCGTAAATTGTATGAATATGCCCTCAAAACGGTTCCTTCTGCTATCAAAATGGCTATTGATAAAAGCGGATTGCCAATTACACACATAGAAAGAATTCTGATTCATCAGGCAAATGAAAAAATGGACGAAGCCATCGTTGATCGCCTGTATGATCTGTATGATATTAAAGTCCGGCCTGAGTTTTCGATGCCTATGACCATTTCGTGGCTTGGCAACAACTCAGTGGCAACCCTGCCTATTCTTTACGATCTGATTGTAAACCAAAAAGTTGACAATCATCAGTTGAAACCAGGTGATCATTTTGTGTTTGCCTCTGTAGGTGCCGGCATGAATGTAAACGCGGTGGTTTATAAAATGCCGGAGTAATTTACGCTGCGCTTCCCTGATAAATCAAAAAACCCCGGACAATCATTGATTGTTTGGGGTTTTTTGGAAATTCCGGCTCAGGTTATAATAGGATACTTACCTTGCAATTGCAATTTTGACAGATTTCTTTTTTATTTGTTCATTTGAAACCAAATCCAGAAGATTGTCAATTTTCTCTCGCCTGACTGCCGCGAAAGAAGCATAATCCAGTATTTCTATTTTCCCCAGTTCGTCTTTGGCAAGCATTCCTTTCTGCATAAGAAATCCGGCAACGTCACCTTTGCTGATCTTATCCTTCTTACCTGCACCGATATATAACGTTTCCCATTCTGAAAGTCCCGGAGGACCTACTGATTCAGGTAACTGAACCAACCCGGGTTCGGTGGTAATAAATGTGGGTATAAAATCATCTTCTGCCATCACCAGCCATGCAGTGCCGAGGGCATGCATCCGGGCTGTGCGGCCATTGCGGTGTGTCCAGGCGGTTTCAGTTGCCGGCCACTGGTAATGAATCACATGTTTGATTTCCGGGATATCGAGCCCGCGGGAAGCCAGATCGGTAGTCAGTAAAAGGTTGTGAGTTCCGTTTCGGAATCGGATCAGTGCAAGTTCGCGCTCCTCCTGTTCCAGTCCGCCATGATATATTCCATGCATAACACCCATTCCGGTCAGCAAATCGCTGATACGGCCGACTGTTTCACGGTGATTACAAAAAACGAGGGCAGGTTCGTTGCCAAGGTATCCGATAAGCCTGAAGAGTGCTTCCAGTTTATCGGTTCCGGCTGCCCTGACTGCATTAAGGCTAAGTTTTTGGGGCTCCGATGTTTCAGTGAAATCGATGACAGTCGGGTCAACAACCCCGGCAAATTCCGGAATTTCATTTAATACAGTGGCAGACGTCAGTATGCGGGTATCTATACTGGTGAGTAACCGGATAATATTTTCCATTTCGCTTTGAAATCCAAGTTCAAGCGATTTGTCGAACTCATCCAGCACCAAAAATCTGATGACGGATGGATCAAAAGTTTCTCTTCTCAGGTGGTCGGCTATGCGGCCGGGCGTTCCAATAAGCAAAGCAGGAGGCTCTTTCAGGTTATTGCGCTCAGTTTTCATCGGATGACCGCCATAGCAGGTATTAACTTTATAACCACTTTGCAATTGCCTGAAAACCTGCTCTATCTGCAGGGCAAGTTCACGCGATGGCGTTAGAATGAGCGCCTGGACACCATCCTGTTCCTTTTGCATCATCTTCATTATCGGCAGAAGAAAAGCCAGGGTTTTACCGGAGCCGGTTGGTGAAATCAGAACGAGGCTTGTACCGGGTTTAACAGCATTTATAGCTGCTTCCTGCATGGGTTTCAACTGGCTTATGCCCAGGCGGTCGAGAAATGGTTTAAACATGAAAGTAATTTAGCGGCAAAGTTAGTGCTAATCTGACTATAGGTAACATCCTAAAATCCCGGCAGGAAAAACAGGAGCAAACAGCCAGCACCGGATAAGAAAAATTGTTAAGTTCTATCTTAAATCGACGTATAATATTTTATAGTCAGTTGTTTGCATAGAAATAATAAAATAGCATTGCTAACCTATGCCGGATTTAATAACTCAGAAGAGTATTAATGATGTTTAATTAAACGGCAACCTAATCGAGGCGAATAATATGCCGCCATAGTTAAACCAGTCAGGTAGAAACAAATGGAGATAGTTTATGCATAAAATCACTTAATGATTTATTAAAGGAAAAATAATATTGGGTTGAAGGTTGTTCAAATTATTATGACTTGCTTTGAAAGAAAAACCTTATAACCTCATGGTAATAAAATCTGAGAGACCTTTTTATGAAAGCATTATATCTGAGCTGAATGAATTAATTCGTTTTAACGAATCGGCTTACCCTAAAAACGAGCTGTTCAGGATAGATTTACATTGCCATGATCATAACAGCAATGTACCCGACGAACAACTAGGGCGAATACTAAATGTACCGGAAACCTGGCTACCTACTGATAGTCTTATGCAAACGCTGCAAAAGCACGGAATGGATTCAGTTACTATTACTAACCATAACAATGCCCGATCATGTTTTGAGTTACTCGATAAAGGGCATGATATTCTGGTAGGTGCTGAGTTTAGCTGTTTGGTACCTGATTTTCAGGTTGGTATTCATGTATTGACCTATGGATTTAATGTTTCGCAGGAAGAGACTCTCAATAAGCTAAGGAAGAACTTATATGCATTTCTGGAATACACCCGATTAAATGATATACCAACCATTTGGGCCCACCCACTCTATTTCTATAAGAAAAACGGCACTCCCCCAATGGATTTCTTCAATAAAATGGCCTTAATGTTTGAGCGGTTTGAAGTGCTTAACGGACAACGCGACACATGGCAGAATATGCTGGTAAAACGCTGGGTAGAGAGTTTGACAGAGAAAAAAATACATGAGATATCTAAAAGTCAGGGAATTGATCCGGGCCGATATTGCAGTCATCCTTTCAAAAAGAGCATGTCTGGCGGCTCAGATAGTCATATGGGAATTTTCAGCGGATTAACGGGAACAAAGCTCTACACACCTGATTTTGAAGAAAGAAGAAAACACACAAAACTATCTGATCTGGCGCTCGAAGCTATCAGGGCAGGAAGAATGGTTGCCTATGGGGGTCACAATAACAGTGAGAAAATGATGATTGCCCTGCTCGATTACTTTTGTCAGATTGCCTTAAATGGTAAAGATCCCGGATTACTGCGGATACTTCTCCATAAAGGCGATACCCGCCAAAAAATCACTGCCTTATTGGTCGCAAATGGGTTTGCAGAGCTAAGACAGCACAAAGTAACCATGAAATTTATCAACCTTTTTCACGAAAGCCTCACCGGTATTGAGCCCCACTTCACCAAACGATGGCTTATCCCCAAAATATACAAGCCGATTTTTTTGCAAACAAAAGAAATTGCGCAGTCATTCAATACAAAATCAGAATCCAGTGCCGAGATTTACAAGAACTCAATAAGCCGGATATATATTAATCTTGTGAGTATTCTTGCAGACAGGATTATCAGTAAAACTGAAAAATTAAATAAAAACATTCAAACTGAAGAATTTGATCTCGACTATATTCTCGCTAACCTTGAATTGCCAAGCGAAATACGGTCGTTCCTGGGAACCGGAAAAAAAAATGGAAATTTAATTAGTGCAGGTAAAAAGCAGCAAGATGTTGCACGTTTTCTCGATGGACTGTCATTCCCCTTTCTTGCTTCTTCCGTTATATTAAGCGCCCATTTTGTAAGTGCCAGGGTATTGTACAATAATCGTTCATTGCTCAACACTTTTTCAGAATCCCTTAACTGCCTCAGGCATCCAAAAAGGATGCTCTGGCTGAGCGATACCTGGAACGACAACAATGGCGTTTCAATGGTACTGAAATCGATGCTCGATGCAATCAGAAACCGGAACTTACCAATAGATATTATGGTATGCAGCAAAAATCTGCAAAGTGAAGACCATCTGATAGTAATCAAACCCATTGCCGAACTTAAGGTTCCATTTTATCATGAACAAGATGTGAGGATACCGGATTACCTCGAAATACATCATAAATTCCTCGAAGGGGAATATGACAGGGTAATGTGCTCAACAGAAGGGCCAATGGGACTTGCTGGTCTGTACTTAAAACACGCCTACTCGGTACCAGCCAGTTTCTTTATCCACACCGATTGGCTGACCTTTTCAAAAAAAGTCTTAAACCTTAAAAAAGAAAACCATGCCCGATTCAGAAGGCTTTTGCGCGCTTATTATAAAGCATTTGATTCTGTTTTTGTTTTGAATACCGAACACTATAACTGGTTAATAAACAAAAAAATGGAGTTGAATAAAACCTCCGTTTTTCTCACCGCTCACTGGCCGGCACCACAATTCCGAAAGTTGGATCCGGCAAAAAAACAATTGTTTAACTTCGAAGAGAATCAGAAAGTTATGCTTTATACCGGAAGAATTAGTCTCGAAAAGGGAATTATGGAACTTCCTGCTATTTACAAAACAGTTAAAGCATCTTTCCCCGGGATAAAACTTGTAATCGTGGGCAGCGGCCCGGCCGAACCCCAACTAAAAGAGGCATTGCCTGATGCCATTTATAAAGGATGGGTTGAGCCATCAGAACTACCAGCCATTTACTCATCGGCAGATTTACTTCTTTTACCCTCAAAATTTGACACATTCAGTTGCGTTGTTCTCGAGTCACTGAAATGTGGCCTGCCTGTTGTTGCATACAATACAATGGGCCCAAAAGATATCATACAGCACAAAGTAAACGGGTTGCTAGCATCTAACCCTATTGATATGGCACATCAAATCATCCATTATTTTAACAATCCCGGGCTTATGGAAGAAATGAAAATTGCAGCCATTAAAAGGGCAGATGATTACACTGACGATAAAATAATTCACAAACTATTACAGGATACCGGCCTCACAAAGGATAGCTAAACTAATGGAAACATCCAATGAACCGAATAACAAAGAATGGTGGAAAACTGCTGTAGTATATCACATTCTGCCTGCAAGTTTCTACGACTCTAACAACGATGGCATTGGCGACATCCGCGGCATAATACTGAAACTTGATTATCTTGTTCAACTTGGTGTTAATGCACTATGGCTCACACCCGTGTATCAATCACCCCTTTTCGATATGGGTTACGATATTTCCAATTACAATGAAATAGACCAACACTTTGGGAACCTCAATGATTTCAAGGAATTGCTGAATGAAGCACACAAAAGGAAAATCAGAATAATTCTTGACCTTGTGATGAATCATACATCAATTGAGCATCCCTGGTTTCAGGAATCCAAATCATCATTAATCAGCCCTAAGCACGATTGGTACATTTGGAAATCCGGCAAAGGCAAAAAAATACCCAATAACTGGAAATCTGTTTTAGGCGGCACTGCCTGGGAATACAGCAAAAATACCCGCAAGTATTATTACCATACTTTTTTCAAAGAGCAGCCCGATCTGAATTGGCGAAACAAAGACCTGCAACAGGAATTTTTTAAAATAGTCCGTTATTGGCTCGACCTGGGTGTGGATGGTTTCCGGCTCGATGCAGTCAATATGATTGTAAAAGACAAAAAATTCAGAAACACCCCCGGTCTGATAGCCCAGCTTGTTTTGCGCAAAGAAAACTACATTACGAGAAATCGGCCCAAATCGTTCAGGATTATCAATATGCTTAGGGAAATAACCGACCAATATAACGATAAATTACTAGTTGGTGAAATTTATGCTTTGCCTCCAGGTAACCCTGACCTGGTTGCAAGTTACCTAAAAGGACATTATAAAGGCCTGCACCTGGCTTTCGATTTTTCCCTGATTTTTAACAGGTGGAGCGCAAGAAAATATTCCCGGTCTATTCAGGCTTCACATAAAAGTATTCCCATAACTTCATGGCCTTGCAACGTACTATCTAACCATGACCTAAACCGGCCACTAAATAACTCGCTGTTTGAAAAAAGAACCGATAGCAAGGCAAAAATCAAGGCAATGCTGCTTCTAACATTAAAAGGCACGCCGTTTATCTACTATGGTGAGGAAATCGGTATGCGCAATGCAAATATACCCCGCCGCGATCTGGTTGACCCTTTGGGAAAGCGTTTCTGGCCATTTTACAAAGGCAGGGACAAATCACGCACCCCCATGCAATGGGATTCAGGACCAAATGCCGGTTTTACCAAAGGAGTGTCATGGCTGCCTGTTCATAAAGACTACCTGAAAAGAAATGTATCTTATCAGTTAGAGCAGAAAAATTCAATTCTCAGCTTTTATCAGCAACTAATTGAAATACGTAAATCCAATATCGCGCTTCAAACAGGTGAATGGACTCCACTGATTCAGGGAGAAAACAACATTATGGCATATCTCAGGCATAACGAAATAAACTGCGCACTTATAATTATAAATTTTTCTAAAAGAAACAGAATCATAGAGCTCCCATTATTTAGTGCCGCAAATGTGCTGATTTCAACCCATCGTATCAGGTCAGAAAAAATTAAACTTCATTCAATATTGATACATCCATACGAAGCGAGTTTGCTGCAAATTGTTTCATGTTGATTGACAGGACTTAAAACTTGTTGTCAAAGTTTACCTAAATCTTTGTGGTGTATAGAGTAACATAAAAAAATGCGCCTTAAGGGCGCATTTAATTTAGATACAGAAAAAATTGTCGGAGCTATTCCAGGATTAAAAATTTTCTTCTTCAATCTTATTCCTTGCGTCGAAGACTTTCTTCATGCCATAGCCAGCGGCCATGGAAATAAGAAGTACGATACCACCACCAATGGGAGCGGTTCCACCGCCTCCGCCGATCGGGTCGCCACCAACGGGTGTACCGTTGCCGTTACCACCCGGACCGGGTTGGGCAAACATAAACAGTGGTGCAACTACAAAGGCTCCTGTTACGATTAACTGAATGATTCTTTTTTTCATATAGATGATTTTTTGAGTTTGTTTTTGAATAAGTGATTATTA
>JBBQIQ010000140.1:0-10159 GCA_038325075.1 Bacteroidales bacterium
TAAAATCATGCGATTCTGGATTTATTAATATGCATTCTTGCTTCATTGTATTCATTCAACTCTGAATCTACCCATGTAGGAGCTTGTAAAATTAGTTTTTGTAAAGATTCTGTTGATTTTTCAGCAGCTAACTCTGATTGCAATGTATCAGAGAGTTTTTTGATGTCCTTTCTGGGAAGTTGCCTTATAAGCCTTAGAATTTGAAAATAACTTAGCTTGACTTTTATTTCCATGATCTTAACTGTTTGAAACAAAGATACAAAATTTAAACGCGTTTTTATCCTTAGCTCATCATTGCGTCATAGTGCACGAATTAGGGGATTCGGTATGTCTTGACTTTACAATCACGGGATGTTATGATAAAATTAGTAGGGACACGACATGTCGTGTCCCTACTAATTTTATTGGGCACAACGCCTGGGTTTTCGGCCATAAGGCCAACAAAAGTCTTTGATTTTATAACGATTCCTGTTTCTGGAAAAACTGTTTCTGGAAGATAATCATCAGCAACACACCAATCGTGATGGATGAATCGGCAATATTGAATACCGGCCTGAAAAAGATATAATCAGTTCCACCGACAAAGGGCACCCAGGATGGGTAAAAGCCCTGGAATATGGGGAAATAGAACATATCGACCACCCTTCCGTGTAGGAAAGTGCCATAACCCCCTTCAACCGGCATAAAACGAGCAACTTCAAAATAGTTGCTTGAACTGAATATCATCCCATAAAAAGCGCTATCAATCATATTGCCCATCGCACCGGCCAAAACCAATGAAAGGCTAACAATCAACCCGGTTTTAACCTTTTTTCGGGTAATAATATACAGATAATATATGATCCCGATGATAGCGATGATTCTGAAGATGCTGAGGATCAGTTTACCGTAATTGCCTGAAAACTCCATTCCGAAAGCCATTCCCGGATTTTCAGTGAAATGGATAATAAACCAGTTGCCCAGCACATTAAATTCCTGACCGAGGCTCATGGAGGTTTTTATCCAGAACTTCAGGGCCTGATCAACAATTAGTATAAGGGTTACAATTAAAAATGCTTTTTTCAAGGTCCTGATCAGGTTAAACAGAAGTAAATTTCAGACAAAACAACAACTGCCCGATCATCGGGTAGTAAAAGAAATAAATTCTTGAAGGGCTGTTTCCCATCAGAACCGGAGCAATTAATCAGTTTTTCGATTGATTAAGTTTGGCTTCGATGCTCAGTGTGGCATGTGGTACGATGCGCAGTCTCTCTTTGGAAATCAGTTTGCCAGTTACCCTGCAAATACCATAGCTTTTGTTCTCAATGCGAACAAGCGCGTTTTCAAGAGCGGTAATAAATTTATCCTGTCGTGCAGCCAGTTTACTGTTTTCTTCTTTCGAATTGACCTGATAGCCCTCTTCCAGCACTTTAAAAGTGGGAGAGGTATCGCTGATATCGTGTTCGTTGCTGTTGGCAAAAGCTTCAGTCAGCATTTTAAGGTCTTTACGGGCCTTATCCAGCTTAGCCAGGATGATTTGCCTGAACTCCTCGAGTTCTTCATCTGAGTATCTGTTTTTTAAACTTTCATCCTGTGTTTGTAAATTTTTCATAGCAAGTTTAGTTTTATTTCGCAACTCCATTCATACTGCCTTCAGCTCAATCGCTCAACACTAATGGCTGCATGCACATCCTCGGTAAGATCCACCACAACACGTTTTGATGGTTCAATTTCATCAACCATGTTAAGCGAATCAGCAAGCGTCTCTGAACAAATATACGAATAATTATTACTTAACGCATTATTCACTCCATTGTTTTTTTCGACTTGAAGAATGATCTTGTCGGTAACCTCGAAATCCTTTTCTTTTCTGATATTTTGAATTCTGTTAACCAGTTCACGGGCCGTACCTTCATCACGGAGTTTGTCAGAAATGGTAACATCGAGCGCAACAGTCAGGTTTCCTTCCGAAGCAACAACCCAACCAGGGATATCTTCGGTAATGATATCTGCATCACCCGGAATCAGCTCCACGTTTTCTCCTTCAATAATCAACAGAAGGCTTCCGGAATTTTCGTAGGTGTTGATCTGTTCCTGGCTGATTCCGGCTAAAACCGTGGCAATCTGTTTCATTAGTTTCCCATAGCGGGGACCCAGTGCCTTAAAGTTTGGTTTTACCCTTTTTACCAGGATTCCCTGACCGCTTATGTATTCAATGTCTTTAACATTGACTTCCGAGAGGATCAGGTTCTTTACGGCATCAATCTGTAGCTTCTGCTCATTTCCGCTAACCGGGATCATGATGCGGCTAAGCGGCTGCCGGACCCGTATGCGGTGTTGCTTGCGCAACGACAATACCATCGATGATATCCGCTGGGCAAGCTGCATGCGCTCTTCCAGTGCCGTGTCAATCATGGACTCATCAGCTTCAGAAAAATCGGCCAGGTGAACCGAGCTTGCATTGTTGCGGCCGGTGTTCCTGTTCAGGTCCATAAACAGCCGGTCGCTGAAAAACGGTGCGATTGGCGATGATAGGATGGCAATGGTTTCAAGACAGGTGTACAATGTCTGATAGGCCGAGATTTTATCGGTGGTGTATTCCCCTTTCCAGAAACGACGGCGCGAAAGACGTACATACCAGTTGCTAAGGTGGGCATCCACAAAATCAGCAATTGCGCGGCCGGCTTTGGTTGGTTCGTAATCGTCATAAAATCCGTCAACAGATTTTATCAGGCTGTGCAGTTCTGAAAGGATCCAACGGTCAATTTCGGGGCGCTGGCTCAGTTCAACTTCAGGCTCTTTGTAAGAGAACCCGTCGATGTTGGCATACAGGGCGAAGAAATTGTAAGTGTTGTAAAGGGTTCCGAAAAATTTGCGCTGAACTTCACCTATTCCCTCAAGATCGAATTTGAGGTTATCCCAGGGTTGCGCATTGGTAATCATGTACCAGCGGGTGGCATCGGGACCGTATTTTTCGATGGTTTCGAAAGGATCAGCGGCATTACCAAGCCGTTTCGACATTTTATTGCCATTCTTGTCCAGCACCAATCCATTGGAAATAACGGTCTTAAACGACAACGAATCGAAAGCCATGGTCGCGATGGCGTGGAGGGTAAAGAACCAGCCACGGGTCTGATCAACCCCCTCGGCAATAAAATCGGCCGGGAAGTATTGATCGAGGGTTTCCTTGTTTTCGAACGGGTAATGGAATTGGGCAAAAGGCATAGCCCCTGAATCAAACCAAACATCGATCAGGTCCGGATCGCGGTGCATGGGTTTGCCACCGGGTGAAACCAGCACAATATCATCCACATAAGGCCGGTGAAGGTCGAATGTGTGGTAATTTTCATCAGTATTATCGCCGGGCTTGAAAGCTGACAAAGGATTATTGGTCATAAATCCGGCAGCAACCGACTTTTCAATCTCAGATTTCAATTGGGCAACAGACGAAATGCAGATCTCCTCTGATTTATCTTCGTTCATCCAGATTGGCAGCGGTGTTCCCCAGTAACGTGATCGGCTGAGGTTCCAGTCAACCAGGTTTTCGAGCCAGTTGCCGAAACGCCCGGTACCGGTTGATTCAGGCTTCCAGTTGATGGTTTTGTTCAGGGCCAGCATTTCGTCGCGGTAAGCGGTGGTGCGGATAAACCAGCTATCGAGCGGATAGTAAAGAATGGGCTTATCGGTGCGCCAGCAATGTGGATAGGAATGCTCGTATTTTTCGGTTTTAAAGGCCCGGTTTTCCTTTTTCAGTTTAACAATGATGTCAATATCAACATTGTCTTCTTTGGCAGGATCGTAATCGGCGGCATATTCAGCTTTTACGTAACGGCCTGCAAATTCGCCCATTTCTTCAGTAAACCGGCCCTGGCGGTCAACCAGTGTCAGTGCACCGATGCTGTTAAGTTTCGCTACCTTAAAGTCGTCAGCACCAAAACTCGGCGCAATGTGAACGATCCCGGTTCCATCCTCGGTGGTCACAAAATCGCCGGTCACAACAAGGAAAGCATCGCCTTCGGCCGGTTGGGCGTAAGGGAGAAGCTGCTCGTAACGCATTCCTTCCAGTTCGCTGCCTGTGAATGAACCGGAAATTTCGAATGGTATGGCTTTTTCTCCGGCAACATATTCTGATATTTTCAGTTCCGCATTTTTCTCCGGGAAATATTTTCCGGATAGCTCTTTGGCAAGAATTACCGTTATGGGCAGGGATGTATAGGGATTGAAGGTTTTAACCTTCACATATTCAATGTTTTTGCCAACAGCCAGGGCCGTATTGCTGGGCAGGGTCCAGGGAGTAGTGGTCCATGCCATAAAGAAAAGATCACCATGCAGGTCACTGAAAAGGTGCTCCGATTTTGCGTCACGGATTACCTTAAACTGTGCAACTACGGTATTGTCCTTAACGTCGCGGTAACAGCCAGGCTGATTGAGTTCATGGGTGCTGAGCCCGGTGCCGGCAGCCGGCGAAAATGGCTGAATGGTGTAGCCTTTGTACAACAGGCCTTTTTCGTATAATTTTCCCAGCAGAAACCAAACGGTTTCCATGTATTTATTATCGAAGGTGATGTAAGGATGCTCTAGGTCAACCCAATAACCGATTTTCCGGGTCAGATCGTCCCATAAATCCTTGTATTTCATCACCTCCTTGCGGCAGGCTTTGTTGTAATCGTCAACCGAGATCTTTTTGCCGATGTCCTCCTTAGTGATACCCAGGGTTTTCTCAACTGCAATTTCAATGGGCAATCCATGGGTGTCCCAGCCGGCCTTTCGGTTGACCAGAAAGCCTTTCATGGTTTTGTAGCGGCAGAAAATATCTTTAATGGCCCTTGCCATCACGTGATGAATGCCGGGCACACCATTTGCCGACGGCGGTCCTTCATAAAAAATGAAAGGCTGATGGTTGCGTCTGATATCGAGACTCTTCTGAAATACATCATCGACTTCCCACTGCTTCAGCACATCTTTGCTGAGAGATGAAAGGTTAAGTTGCTTATATTCAGGGTATTTATTCATTACTGCTCCTGTAGTATTAGGCTATTCTTTAGAGAGGTGCAAAAGTATGAAAAATCCCTGATATTCTGGTGAAGTGCTGATTTATTTTGGGTTAGGTCTCAATTGTACTGATAGAAACAAGAGTCTGCATTCTGCTGATACCTTTTTATTTTGTAATTTTCGATCCTTTACAGGTATTGAGCCATGAAAAGCAACAAATTTCACAATCCCGCGCTTTTGCTGATTTCCCTTTCAGCAGTTGTACTTCATTTGGCATTTGCCGGCACGTTGGGTTATCAGCGTGATGAAATGCTTTACTTTACGCTGGGTAATCATCCTGCCCTGGGTTATGCAACGGTGCCTCCGTTTACGGGTTGGGTTGCCTGGCTGGTGCAAAATACAGCCGGAACCGGATACTATGCTGTAAGGCTGATCCCTGCTTTACTTTCCGGAGGAATGGTCTTACTGATGGCCGATATGGCCGGATTAATGAAAGGAAATGCTTCTTCTCAACTATTGGCCGCCCTTTCGGGTTTAGGGGCCATCCTGTTTCTCAGGGCATTCTATCTTTTTCAGCCGGTTGCATTCGATATTTTTTTCTGGACACTTTCATCGTGGCTTTTACTTAAATATATCAACAACCCGAAACCTTCAACGTTGGTGTGGACAGGATTTTTTCTTGGGCTGGGATTTCTTAACAAGTACCTCATCCTGTTATGGTTGGTTTCGCTGTTGGTTTCACTTTCAATAAGCAGTTACCGGAAAATTATCATGTCCAGACCATTTTTTATGGCTGGAATCATAGCCTTTCTGGTAGCATTACCCAATATTGTCTGGCAGGTTGCGAACAATCTCCCGGTTATCAACCACATGAAGGAACTCAATGAAACACAGCTTGTAAATGTTGACAGGCTTAATTTTCTGACTGATCAGCTTCTGATGGTCTGGCCGGCAACTTTTTTTTTAATTCCTGGCCTGATCGTTTTACTTTTTGGAAAGAGTTTCAGAGAATACCGATTTCTGGGATACAGTGCTCTGCTGGTGATCCTGATTTTAATGTTACTAAGAGGGAAGGCCTATTATTCAGCCGGTGTGATGCCCCTGCTGATCTCAGCCGGTTGTGTATGGGTTGGGGCAATTCTGAAAGGCAAGCCGGTATTTGTGATTATACCTGCTTCTGTTCTCATTTTTCTTTCGGCCATATCACTCCCGATGGGAATACCGGTTTACAAAGCGGACAAACTCGTAAAATATTTCGACAATGTCGCGGAATTTATGGGTTCTGATGCGATTCGAAGGGATGAAAATGGAAACTACCAGAAACTGCCACAGGATTATGCCGATATGCTGGGATGGGATGAACTGGCCGATGCTACGGACAAAGCATGGCAAGGCATTCCTGAAAAGGAAGCAGCATTTATTTATGCAGAAAATTATGGCCAGGCTGCCGCCATAAGTCTGATAGGCAGAAGGCTTCATCTGCCGGAAGCCGTGTGTTTTTCCGAATCGTTCAGGTATTGGTATCCTGAGAAGTTTGAAAAGGAAATTAAGCACCTGGTATATATCAATGACGAGGAACCTGGTCCGGATATTAAGGAAATTTTCAGTGAAATACAACTCGTCGGCAGAATAGAAAACCCTTATGCCAGGGAATACGGTACAGGGGTTTATATTTGTTCGGAACCTGTCAGCAGTTTTAACAGATTCTGGGAGGAACGGACAAAAGAGATCAGATAATCGGGGGGTATGGGCTCTGCAGTGCATTACAACAGGCTCTCTGCTTCGCTTTACGCCTTTTAAACGGAAGTATTGATACTCAATACTTCGGTAATCTTTTGCAATATATTGAAATTCAAACAGTTATGAAAATAACCATTTTGCATTCAATCATCTGAAAACCAAAACTTTGGTGCCTGCCCCGGCACACTTTTGCGGGGTCTTTACAGCGTGCCCCGCAGAGGGGGGGTCTTTCCGCGAAACAAAAATTTATCGGACTATTGGATACTTGAATTTATGCTTTTTAATCATTGTTATCCGGTGAATAGTAGCAAGAAAACATTTGATATTTACCGGACAATAGTGCTTTTTAATGACAATTTTCTATTCCGGAAACCCTAAAATCTTAAATTTGCCTTTCGTTCCAAAACAAAATCCCTATGGAAGACCAAAAACAGGAAATCAAAGGTTTACCGGAAAATGCCTACAGCGAGCTAAAGCCGGGCGAAGAGTACAAACCAATCATGTCAGCCAACAAGGTTTATCCTGAGGTAAATCTGCGCTCAGTCCTCCTTGGATTGCTGATGGCCGTTATTTTTTCGGCGGCAGCAGCATATCTTGGTCTAAAAATCGGGCAGGTTTTTGAAGCTGCCATACCTATCGCTATTATAGCTGTGGGACTTTCTTCGGCCACCAAACGTAAAAATGCGTTGGGTGAAAATGTAATTATCCAATCCATCGGAGCCAGTTCAGGCGTTATTGTAGCAGGAGCAATTTTTACATTACCTGCACTTTACATTCTCCATCTCGAGGCTCATTTTTACCAGGTTTTCCTCTCATCATTGCTTGGTGGATTTCTTGGCATCCTGTTTTTAATTCCTTTCAGGAAGTATTTTGTTTCGGATATGCACGGTAAATATCCTTTCCCGGAAGCTACCGCCACAACAGAAGTGCTGGTTTCCGGCGAAAAAGGCGGAAACCAGGCCAGGTTGCTGCTGGTTGCCGGATTGATTGGAGGCATTTACGATTTTATCATTGCCACGTTTGGATGGTGGGCTGAGGTGTTCACTTCCAGGGTGCTTCCGGCCGGTGAGATGATTGCCGACAAATTCAAGATTGTTTTCAAAATGAATGTGGGCGCAGCCGTTATGGGTCTGGGCTACATCATCGGTTTGAAATATGCAGCCATTATCTGCGCCGGATCCTTTGTTGCCTGGTATGTTTTGATTCCTGTTATTTCCCATTTTGCCGATGGCCAGACGCTGGCTGTTGGTGCCAATGTTACGGCCTTACTTGGTGATATGTCGCCAGAGCAAATCTTCAGTAACTATGTCCGCCAGATCGGTATCGGTGGCATTGCCATGGCCGGAGTCATCGGCATTATCCGTTCGTCATACATTATCCGCGATGCTTTCGGCCTTGCCGTGAAAGAACTGACCGGCAAACAGCACACCTCTGCAGAAACCAAACGTACCCAACGCGACATCCCCATGAAAATTATTCTTTTCGGAATTCTGGGTACCGCCGTTGTCATATTCATATTCTTTATGTTCGGGGTCGTCAATAACCTCACGCAGGCGCTGATTGCTCTTGGCATTGTGATGATCATTGCTTTTCTGTTTACAACTGTCGCAGCCAATGCTATAGCCATCGTCGGAACCAACCCGGTTTCGGGCATGACGTTGATGACATTGATTATCACTTCTGTTGTGTTGGTTGGAGCAGGACTTTCGGGCACTGCCGGAATGGTAGCGGCCCTGATTATCGGAGGGGTGGTTTGTACGGCACTTTCAATGGCCGGAGGTTTTATCACCGACCTGAAAATCGGATACTGGCTGGGAAGTTCGCCCTATAAACAACAAACCTGGAAATTCCTGGGCACTTTTGTTTCTGCGGCAACTGTTGGCGGTGTCATCATGATCCTGAACAAGACTTATGGCTTTACCGGCGAAAATGCCCTGGTAGCTCCACAGGCCAATGCCATGGCCGCAGTTATTGAACCTATGATGTCGGGCAAGGCTGCCCCCTGGTTGCTGTATGCCGGTGGCGCATTTCTTTCGCTGATCCTTACCATGATTGGTGTTCCTGCCCTGGCATTTTCACTAGGCATGTTTATCCCGATTCAGTTGAACACGCCTTTACTGGTTGGTGGCCTGATTGCCTGGTATGTCACAACCAGATCAAAAAATGAGAAACTGAACCAATCGCGCAAAGAACGGGGAACCCTGATTGCATCCGGTTTTATTGCTGGCGGTGCGCTCATGGGCGTAATAAGCGCCCTGCTCAAATTCGGTGGTATAAATTTTGTGAATGTCGAATGGTTCGAATCCCATGCCGCCGAAGCCTTAGCCCTGGTGATGTTTGCAGTAATTTCCGCATATATGATCTGGGAATCGCTGCGTGCAAAGCCAGAGAAGGAGTAATTTCGGATTTCAGATTTCGGATTTCGGACCTGCGCGACTGACGAACGCAATATTATTTAAGAAACAATCATTAGTCGGTCAGGCGGATTTCGGATTTCGGATTACAGACATCCGACCTCTGACATCCGACCTCTGACATCCGACCTCTGACATCTGACATCACTGTTTTTAAAATTAATCCGATCAATAAAAGACTGATTTAAATACAATAACATGAAAGAAAACATAAAATCACGCTTCCTGAAATACGTTAGCCTCGACACCCAGGGTGACGAAAGCTCCGAAACCTGCCCCAGCACCGCCAAACAATTGGTTATGCTGCGGATGTTGCATGAAGAACTGAAAGCCTTCGGTCTGGCCGATGCCAGCATCGATGAAAACGGATATGTCATGGCTACCCTTCCGGCCAACAATGGCAAAACCGGACCCGTGATAGGCTTTGTGGCGCATGTGGATACCAGCCCTGATATGCCGGGCAATAACATCAAACCGCAGATCATAGAAAATTACGATGGCGGTGATGTGCTGCTCAACAAGGAATTGAACCTGACGCTTTCGCCGAAGGAATTTCCTGAGATGAAGCAGTATGCCGGGCAAACTTTGATTGTTACCGATGGCACCACTTTGCTTGGCGCAGATGATAAAGCAGGCGTCACCGAAATTATGACTGCCATTGAATATTTGGTGAAACACCCTGAAATCAAACATGGACCGATTAAAGTCGGCTTTACTCCGGATGAAGAAATTGGCCGGGGTGTGGATCATTTTGATGTGAAAAAGTTCGGTGCTGACTGGGCCTACACCATGGATGGCGGTGAGGTTGGAGAACTGGAGTTCGAAAATTTCAATGCCGCGCATGCAAAAGTAATTATCCAGGGACGGAATATCCACCCGGGTTATGCCAAAGGCAAGATGAAAAATGCCCTGCTGATGGGAATGGAGTTTAATGCCCTGTTGCCGGTATTTGACCGGCCGGAGTTTACACAGGATTACGAAGGATTTTTCCACATTGTAAAAATGGAAGGCACGGTTGAAAAGGCTTCCATCCA
>JBBQIQ010000141.1:0-10056 GCA_038325075.1 Bacteroidales bacterium
CAGGTAACATTGGGAATAATCAGGATTGGTCCAGTAGAAAACCGGATTATTTTCAAAGCAGGTTAAATCTTTATCGTATGGTGACTCACTGCTGAAAGTCTGGAAATCGAAAGGATTTACGGGTCCGTGAACGCTTCCTATGCCTTCAATCCAGACTTCTTCAAAGTTATCCATAGAAAGTGGCTCATCAAAGTGAATCTGTTTGTGAAATACCTCGCCAATTTCGGAGCTATCAATTGATTCTACTGTCAAAACTACTGAAAGCCAGGACGAAGAATATTCAATTTTATCACCAACTTCAAAGTTAAAATCGTAGAGGGTATCGGCTGCCTGGTTTATTTTCTTGTAATATACCAGGTTATTCTCTTCTCTGATAAAAGATACGAATGTATAACTGCCCGCGAAATTTTCATTTCGGGTTTTATACATTTTTTCCCAGGTATAACCGTCTATTACTGTATCTCCAATATACCCGTAAACATTGGTTACAGTTTCAATAAAACTAGGATGCTCAAAGGAAGTATGTGGGTAGGAAATTGCTTCGAACCATGTATTATTTGTGTCAGTGAATTTTATAACGTCTTGAGCAAATAAAACTGAGTGAGCGATGATTGCAATAACAAGTAATAATTTTTTCATATTAAATATATTTAGGTTCATCTGATTTAGTAATTACAGATTGTGAAATACATAATTTCTATTCATAAGACAATTAAATGCTGTTATACCCCTACTCTCTTTGTAATAAACTTTCAATATTTGATAAGATGCAATGAAATGGGCATAAATCCGTTAATTTTACAATTAATTTCATGTAGGTAAACGAAATGCGCGTTATTTCACCTTCCCGGAAACTTTTACTGAAAATCTCCGCCATTTTTGCAGGGTTTCTGCTTTTATCTGCAGCCCTGCTGGCTGTCATAAGCTTTGCCTATGGCGACAAGGTTAAAGAACTGGTTGTAAATGAAATAAATAGTCGATTGCTGGTTCCGGTAGAGGTCGGTCAGGTTAATTTTACTTTGTTCAGAAGTTTCCCTGACGCTTCCGTGGTTTTCAGAAATGTAGCCATGAAGCCTTCTCCTGATTTAAAAGAAGCGCCAGGCCTGCTGCACGCAAAAACGGTTTCGCTCAGAATAGGCCTTTACAGCCTGATTACCGGCAATTATAAAGTCAGGCGCCTGATTATTGAAGATGCCTCCGTTACGCTTTGGGTTGGACTTAACGGCAGGGATAATTTTCATATCTGGAAGCAATCCGGCAGTAGTGCAGGGTCGGCGGTAAACTTTGATATGCAGAAGGTAATACTGCGAAATACAGAAATATACTACAACAACCTGATTAATAAAACGGATATTGCGCTCGGCTTCCCGGATTTTCGGCTAATGGGTAAAATGGCCGGTCAACGTTATGATCTGCAGGTTTCAGGAGGGTTGGAAATCAAACGGCTTATTTTTGGTGAATTCAACTACACCCCCGCTTCCATGATGGGGGTGCAGGGAACCATTCAGGTGAACGAAGCCCTTAAAAGGTGTGAAATTACGGATGCCAACATCCAATTTGCCGGTATCAACGCCGGTATCAGGGGGACATTTGGCTATGGGGAGGACAATAACCCGGTTAATCTAAGCCTTAACACCACAGGCGCGGATATTTCGGAGGTCTTGGGTGCATTGCCTTCAACACTTTCGAAGCCCTACAACGAATACCAGCCTGGCGGCATACTTACCCTGCAGGCTGACATAGCCGGAACCTGGGGAAAAACTTCATCTCCTTTTATTAAGGCGGATTTTGAACTCGAAAAGGGAAGTTTCACCCACCTTGAAACCGGGTCAAAAATCAGGAACATCAACCTCAGGGGCAATTTTGCATCCACACAGGGAAAAAGGGCCGAAGTGCTGAACCTCACAGCTTTCAGTGGTGAAACACGCAACGGCAGGTTCAAAGGCCGGGTGCAGATCACCGGTTTCAAAAAGCCATTGCTGGACCTGAACCTGAGCGCTGATCTCGAACTCTCAGAGCTGGAAGGCATCATTCATGCAGGTGCTGCTGCTGATCTTGTCGGAAAGCTGGTGGCCGATATCAACTACAGGGGAGCCTATCAGGCCGGAGCCGAAATGGCTGTCGCAGCCAACGGCCTTGTTCGTATGAGTGGCGTTGGGTTTACCCGGGAAAAATCCAATGTAAAAGTCAAAGACCTCAACGGGCAGTTTGAACTGAAAAACGGCCGGATTTATGTTGATGAGCTCCGTGGAGTAATCGGCGAAACCGATCTGAAACTGAATGGTTTTTTTGATAATCTGCTGGGCTATCTTTTGTTTAAGGACCAGCCCCTGCGTTTCGAAGCCCGGTTCAGTTCCGGCAAATTCCGGCTTGAAGATTTTATAGGCCTTTCCGGAACAACTTCGGATACAGCGGTCCGGCATTCACTCTTTCCGCAAAACCTGAGTTTTAGTACCACTTTTTCAATCGGTGATTTCTCTTACAAGAAGTTCACGGCCACCGATGCAACAGGCCAGTTATCACTCGAAGACAATGTTTTAAGGGCCGGCGGACTTGCTTTCAATGCTTTGGATGGAAAAGTAACAGCTACCGGATTGCTGAACGGTCGTTATGGCGACCATGCCCAGGTTGTCTGTAATGCCAGTCTGAGCAATGTTGATATTCCGCGCATGTTCAATGAATTCAACGATTTCGGGCAAACCAGCCTGCAAAGCAAACACATTCGCGGACGTGGTGATGCTACTATTCAATTTGCATCTGCATTGAACCACCGGTTTGAAATTGATGTGGCTTCTGCTGCTGCGATAGCCGATGTTGAAATCCGCAACGGAGAGTTGTTAAAGTTTGAGCCTTTGCAGGAATTGTCGCGCTTCCTGGACGAGGATGAACTTAATAATGTGAAATTTTCAACCCTGCGCAACCGGATTGAGATAGCCCGGAAAACAGTCGTTATTCCTGAAATGAAGATACAGAGCTCCGCCCTGAGCCTGAAAGGATATGGTTCGCATACCTTTGGTAATGATATTGATTATCATTTCAGTGTACTGACTTCTGATCTTCGCAAAAACAAACGAAGAAAAACGCCCCCACCTACTGCAGTAGAAGATGATGGGATGGGCCATTCGCGGCTGTTCCTGCACATGACCGGAACGGTTGATAAACCGGTTGTTAATTACGACCACCGGGCCGTAAGTAAAAAGATTGCGAGTGATTTTAAGGAAGAAAAGCAGGAACTGCGCGATGTCATCAAACGGGAATTCAGTAAAAACAAGCCGGTAACGGAAGATAAGAAAACCAAAAATGCAGTTCAGTTTGAGATTGAGTGGGACGAGGATAAATAAAAATAGCACAGGGCTCAGGGCACAGAGCATAGGGCGCAGAGGTCAGGGACGAAAATCCAGAGAGGACAATCCACCAATTCTGAAGAAAAATGAGTAATGACGGAGCATGCTGCGTCTCAATGACTCCCCCGCGTAAACGAAGTGAAGCGAGGGGTGAGGTGAAATGGTCACAGGGCATGGGACAGAAACGGAAATTCCACCTAAACCGAAGAAAAATGAGTAATGACGCAGCATGCTGCGTCTCACTGGCTGAGTATATGGGTAATGCATACATCAATCCAAAAAAAGGAGTAAAAACCCAGCATGCTGAGTCTCACTAAAAATCCGATCTTTGTAAAGCAATGCGAAGCACTTATGAATTTCCGTAAACTTATCAGGCCGCGGGTTACCAATATCTACAAACAAAAGAAAACGTGGAAACGCTGGCTCTTTTTTGCTGCACTGGTTATTGTAAGTGTTTCATTGTGGTACACCAATTCCCTGGTAAAGAACATCGCAAAGGACGAGCGGAGCAAGATTACCACCTGGGCCAATGCCATTCAGCAAAGGGCCAACCTAGTCAACTATACCAGTCAGTTTTTCGATCAGATCAGGGCTGAAGAGCGCAAAAGAGTTGAGCTGCTTGCCGAAACCACCGTCAGAATACCTAAAACCGAAGACGACGAAGCGCTTGGAATCTATCTGAAAATCGTAGAAAGCAATACCACCATTCCGGTGATTCTGGCCAATGCAAAAGGAGAAATTGACCAGGTGAAGAATGTGGATTTCGACCCCGATACCGTTCCGAAACTCACTCCGGCGCTGTTAAAGGAATACTCAGTCTATCCTCCGATTGTGCTCGATTACTACAATGGCAACCTGATCTATCTCTATTACAAGGACTCCCATTTATTTTCTGAATTGAAAGTCGTTTTGGATGACCTCGTGCAGTCCTTTTTCAGGGATGTCGTTAATAACTCCGCTTCCGTCCCCGTAATCATCACCGACAGCACCCGTCAGGAATTGGTTGCCTGGGGCAAACTCGATTCAACCCGCGTAAACGACCCTGCCTATATCAAAGCCACCGTTGATGCCATGGCCTCCAACAACGAGCCCATCGCTATAAACATCGCAGGAAGCAAGCATTACATTTATTATAAAGACTCATTCCTCCTGACACAGCTCAGGTACTTCCCCTACATTCAACTGGCAATTATCAGCATCTTCCTTTTAATCTCTTACCTTTTATTCAGCGTTGCCCGCCGGTCGGAGCAAAACCAGGTATGGGTGGGACTGGCAAAGGAAACTGCCCATCAGTTGGGCACTCCGCTTTCGTCGATGATGGCATGGGTAGAGTACCTGAAAACCAAAGATGTTGGCAGCGAAACCATCGAAGAACTTCAAAAGGATGTTAACCGACTGAATACCATCACCGAAAGGTTCTCAAAGATTGGCTCTGCGGCCAATCTCAAAACGGAGAATGTGGTTGAGGTTGTCTATAACTCAATTGACTACCTGAAGAAAAGAACCTCGAACAAAGTCACTTTCACCATCAACCCGCAGCGTGGTTCGGTGGTGCTTACCATGCTCAACTATCAGCTTTTCGATTGGGTCATTGAAAATCTTGTGAAAAATGCAGTGGATGCCATGGCCGGCCAGGGCTCCATCACAATCGATATTCAGGAAGAAGAACAATTTGTCGTGGTCGATATCGCAGATTCCGGCAAAGGCATTCCCAAGAAAATGCAGCGCACCATCTTCAACCCCGGATTTACCAGTAAACAGAGAGGCTGGGGGCTGGGTCTTTCGCTTGCGCAACGCATTATCCGCGAAAACCATGATGGGAAGATCTTTGTGAAATCTTCTGTTCCCGGCAAGGGGACCACTTTCAGGATTATGCTGAGGAAATAGGAAGTCTTTCACAATGTCGTTGGGCGAATTTCCGGGTATTTTATGAGTGCTGTTTCATTTTCCACCTGATAATGCCATGCAGGGGTTAAACAACCCTTCTGCATGACACCCTTTCCACTTTAATGGTTTCTGAGATTCTTTGCCAACCCGAACGGAATCCTGAGGTTGATCGCAATGTTCCTTCCGGGATTGAAATAATTCACCTCTCTCAGGGTCGATAAATGATCAATATACTTTTTATCAAAGAGGTTGTTTACAGCTAAACCTATGGTAATCATTTGTTCCGCCACTTTCAACTGTCCACCTATGCCAAGGTCAATCAAAGTGTAGCCATCGGTTTTCTCCTCTTCTGCCGATGGTTTTTGCTGGTTGAATGCCACAAGCAGGTTCATGCTGAGATAAGCATGGTGAAGAAAAACGAATTTATCTTTTTCGAGGCGCAAATTACCATGGATTTTATTGGCAGGAATAAAAGGCAGGTAGCCGCCATTGATCTTTCTGCCGGTTACATTTGAAAATGTTGTTTCAAAATGCAGCCATTCCATCTGTTTCGGATGAAAATGAATACCGGCCTCAAAACCGTAAAGCCTGGCATCTGATTGCAGATATCTGTAAATTCTGTTACCACCGGCCGCTGTGTCACTGGTTGGAGAGATGTAGATATAATTACTCAACGGGTTATAGAATCCTGCCACGTCGAAACTTACATTAGCGGTGTGGTAATGAACGCTTAAATCGGTTTCATAGGCCCTGGTGGGTATAAGTCTGGAATCGCCCAATTCGTAACGTTCTTCATGAGGTCCGTTTGAAGTCAACTCTGGCAGGTTTGGTGTACGATAGGCCGATGCAAAATTGAATCGAAATAAAAGCTTTTCTGATTGATTGTAAGTTGCCCCGAGAGAACCGCTGAAGCTTCCGTAAGTTTTGTCAAGCACAGGACGGTAGGTTTCATCCTCAGGCTTATTAACCGCTTCAGAAAGGATTTGCTTATAATCATACCGGACACCCGATTGCAGTTTCAGTTTCTCCCAAAGGGTATATTGCAGAAGCCCGAATAACGAGTAATTGCTGATGTTTGCATCGGGCAGCAGGATGGTTTCCCTGTTTTTGAGGTTGGTATTTACCTGATTTAAACCCTGAAACCCGATGATAAAATCCGATCTGCCGCCCGAAGGCAGATGCAAACGGGTTTCATAAGTGAGCGTCTGCAGCGCCATTTCAATTGAAATCTCATCAGGCCCTTCGTAATGAACCAGTCCGGATTTTTGCCAGGCCGAATTGACTTCAAGTTTGAATCTGTTCAGAAAGAAATTATTCCGCATTGATAGTAAATGATTGTCAGTCAACATGTAAAAAATCTCCGGTTTTCTGCCCCGGCCCTGCTCATTGATAATATCCACGGCATCTTCTTCGGCAATTCCGGTTTTGTAGCGACTGAAATCATAATTCAGGTTGAGTGACATCTTACGGTTGTTATACCCGGTGCTGGTCATGAGTGAGTTTCCACCGAATCGTGTATTGGGAACAAATGTTCCACCTCCCTGTAGGTAGTCCTCGTGGTTTTTATTGCCAAACCTGATGCCCCCGTAAACTTTACCTGCAGCACCCTTAATGCCTATATTGTTGGTCATTCCCATAGAATTGGAGAACAGTTGCAGATTGTAATCGCCTTCAATCTGACCGATAGGTGCGGGTTTTTCTTTAATGAAGTTGATTACGCCCCCCAGGGCATCGGAGCCGTACAAAAGTGAAGCCGGGCCTTTGATTATTTCCACGTTTTCAACCCCGAATTCATCAATACCCATGGGATGATGATCCGAAAACTGGTAATTCTCAAAACGAACACCATTGCTCAGAATCAGAATGTCGTTGAGAGACAACCCACGGATTACCGGTTTTGAAACCCCGTTGCCTTTTGAAATCATATCCACACCGGGAACCCGGGTAAGCATTTCTGCAAAATTGGGAGTGCCAGTCAATGAATTGCCCCGGAGTTTTAAAACATCAATCTTTACGGCATTTTCATGCTGGGTTGAGTTGTACCCTCCCGAAATAACGATTTCATCCGCCTCTATCGCTGTTTGATTTAAGGTAATGTTCAGTATCGAACCTCCTCCTTTTAAATCAACTTTTTCAAGGCGACTGGCGTAACCGATGAACGAAAACTGGATTTTAATTCTGCCCTCGGGCAGATTCTGAAGTTCATAATTTCCCCTGCTATCTGAAACAGTGCCTTTGTTCATGTCGGTAATAAAAATGGTGGCGCCGGTTAATGGCAGATTGTTCTGGTCGGTTATTTTTCCCGATACTTTATTTTGTGCGCCTGCAGATTGATATATAACAATCAATGCGCAAATGGCAAGAATTTTTTTCATGGTTAATTGGCTGATTGTTTTGGGCTGATGACGAACCATTGCCCACATTCATTTGTATATTGATGTATTTATAGTTTCTGGTCTGATGAAGTTTTAATCAAACCCCGGTTTGGTCTGTGTTGCTGCAGGGTGCACCTGTCGTATTGCTGATGCAACAATACTGGTACCGGTATAAACCGGATCAGGATGAATGAAAAGCTTTTCATTCAGTCAAACCAGATGAATAGTTGATTGCGGACCAGGAGACCGTTTATTGGGGAAAGATTTTATAAGGCTGCGGGAGGTGCACGAAGCGGAGAGAAAATAATGTTTAAAGAGGGCGTGGAAACAGGAAGCCCGGTCGTGTTTTCGCTCAATTCAGGACGAAAAACCTCTTTAACATCAGGCTCTTCAATCAATGCGGTAACATATTCAAAACTGCAGATTTCACAGTGGACCTTGTGTGCATGGGCATGATTCAGCCCCGCGGGCAGGTTGCTACCACACTCCGGGTGGCCATGCGAATGCCTGTGCAACGACTGAACCAGCATCGGGGTCAGCAGCAGTAGCATTAGCAACAGCGCAATAAAGTTTTTATATCTTCCCCGGGCAGTCATTTATAAACTGAAAATTGAATGGATGAAAATGATTATTTACTGCATTTATTACACAATCCTTTGATGATGACTTCTGCTTCACTGGTTTGAAAACCAACAGGCAAATTGTAAGGACCGGGTTGGACATCTTCGAGACAGATCAGTTTCCTGCAATTATTGCAATAAAAATGAGCATGATCGGGCAGTTGTCGAAGTGCATACTTAACCGTAAACCGGTCAATTACAATTCTGTGGATAACACCAGCATCGCTCAGGGTTTGCATGCTCCGGTAAAAGGTGGTGCGGTCGTAATGACTGCCCATCTGCTCACTGATCTCAGCTTCGGCCAAATGTGTATTAGCCGACTGAAGTACTTCAATTATGGCCAGCCGCGGAGAGGTTTTCTTTAACTGATGTTGTTGTAAAATTTCCAGGGCCTGCATATAGTTCCAGTTTCAGATGCATAAACGTTTCAAATGCAACATTGTTGCAAAGGAAGTTGTTTTATTTGGAAAATTGGAAAATTAATTTGATTAGCGGATTAGCGAATTAGCGGATTAGCAAATTAGCGGATTAGCGGATTAGTAAATTAGCCCGCCTGACCGACAAACAGTATATAACCGTTAAATCCATTTGGCCAGTCGGACAGGCAGATTATCCGATTAGCAGATTTTTGGATATTGCTGGTTGTAAGTTCGCATTTTGGGATGTTGGAAGAATGGAATGTTGGAAGAATGAAAAACAGAATAGGAAGTATGAATAAAAAGTTTGAAGTGATTTTTCTAACTAAAGCGAGAGAGTTCTTATTGCAATTAGATGAGAAAACCCGGGGAAAAATCATCTTCAATATTGACAAAGCGAAAATTAAGACAGACGAAGAATTGTTTAACCCGAATAAATCACAAATCATTAACCTAATAGTGTGAATTATTCTGACGACAAAGAAAAACTAAAATTTTGGTGTACTTCGTTTCCAAAATTTAATTTTTTCTAAGTCGGGGTTAACCTGCATTACTCCAGTACATTAAATGAAGTATATGAATAATGCAGGTTAAAAAGCTACAAGGTGAAATATGGGAGTTTAGGACTTTATTTAACAAAACTCATTTCCGAATTTTTGCTTTTTGGGACAAAGACGATAAACAAGAAATTTTGGTTTTGACAACACACGGAATTATCAAGAAGACTGACAAGACACCAGAAAAAGAAATTGTCAAAGCAGAACGAATAAGGTTGAAGTATTTTGAACTTAAAAACGAAAGAAAATATGGCCACTATGAATAAGAAACTTGAAATGTTCACTTTCGACCAAATAAAAGATGAATTTATTGGCGAAATTGGGACTGAAAAAAGGTCTGAACTCCGAAACTTAGGATTCCGTAACCAGTGGTTGAACGATGGTTGGTGAGCTCTTGGTTGGTGAGCTCTCGGTTGGTGAGCTCTTGTCGAACCATGTCGAACCATGTCGAACCATGTCGAAGGGCACTCTCTTCACTTTTTTCACTTTCTTCACTCTCTCAACCCGCAATAAGTAATCTCTCCAATGTACATCCGGTGAAAATCCTTTGCCGGGTAGTTCTTTATGATGTCAGGGCTCAGAAAGGCTTCAGGATTCAGGTCATGAAAATAGATTTTCCTGCATTCAATTATCAGATTTGCTTCAGCAAAAGCCACCGATCCCGATTCTGTGGCAACAGGTGAAAGCCCGGTTTCAGCGGCTTTATCGTAATCGCGACCGCTGTGTGAGCCACAAAAGTTAAGCGCTTTCCGGTATTTGTGGCTGAAAAAGCTGCAGGTAAAGAAATCATTCGATTCGACAAAACCATAAGTGAAGCGCTGCGGCCTGATAAAAATAAATACCACCGGTTTGTTCCA
>JBBQIQ010000142.1:0-9830 GCA_038325075.1 Bacteroidales bacterium
AAAGGGCTCCGTGAGGAGCCCTTTTTTTGTATCCGGAAACCATTAGAATCACTTTAGGGACAAGACATGTCTGGAATAACAACCTGAAGGGACGCGACATGACGGTTCCCCACCTGGTGTTAATTGCCAGAGAAAAAACTACTTGCCCGGATCAACATTATGTAGGGACACGACCTGTCGTGTCCCTACATAATGTTGATTATTCAGGGCCGGTTTGCTTTTCCATACTCAAACTGGTTATTATTTTGCCAAAAGTGGTAACCGGGGGGGTATTGATCACAGGGTAAGGATATGACATTTCGGGGCATGAAATGTCAAGGCCTTGCACTCCAACAATCAGGGCCGATTAACTTTGCCTGATTCATCCTGGTATTCATAGGGCGAAAAATGATACCTTTGCACTCCCGATTAAAGCAGCCTCTTGCATTATGCTATCAGTTAACAACCTGTCAGTTTATTTTACCGGAAAGTATCTTTTCGATGATGTCAGTTTTCTGATCACCGAAAGAGACAGGGTAGGGCTGGTGGGTAAAAACGGGGCTGGTAAAACCACTCTCCTCAGGATTATTACCGGTGGGCAGCAAGCTGAAAGCGGAACCATTTCAAAACCTTCGGATCTGCTTACTGGTTATCTTCCCCAGGAAGTTGTGACCACTGGTTCCGGAACCGTTTTTGTGGAAACCATGGAGGCCTTCGATCGGGTGCTGCAACTGAAGAGTGAGGGTGAGCGGCTCAGCCATGATTTGACCGAACGGGAAGATTACCACAGCGACGAATACCTGAAGCTGATAGAACGGTTGAACGATTGCAACGAGCAATTTATACTTGCCGGTGGTAATCAGATGGAAGGCGAAACGGAAAAGGTTTTAATGGGTCTTGGTTTCAAATCCACAGATTTTAACCGAAAGCTCAGTGAGTTCAGTGGTGGGTGGCGCATGCGGGTTGAACTCGCCAAGTTGTTGCTCAAAAAACCGGGCCTTTTGTTGCTCGATGAACCAACCAACCACCTGGATATCGAATCGATACAATGGCTTGAAGAGTACCTGCAATCATTCAGGGGCGCCGTGATCGTTGTTTCGCACGACCGGGCTTTTCTCGATAATGTTACCAACAGAACCATAGAAATCTCACTCGGACGGGTTTTCGATTTTAAAACATCTTATTCTGGTTATGTTGAGCTGCGCAGCGAATTGCAGGAGCAACAACAGGCTGCTTTCAATAACCAGCAGCGACAGTTGGCAGATATTGAGCGGTTTATCGAACGGTTTCGCTATAAATCAACCAAAGCCAGGCAGGTTCAGTCAAAACAGAAGATGCTTGATAAGATTGACCGGGTTGAGGTTGAAGACATCGATAAATCAACCATTCATTTTAGGTTTCCACCGGCCCCTTCATCGGGCAAAATTGTAGTTGAAGCCAATAATCTTGAAAAAAAATATGGTTCAAACCTGGTATTCAGCAAGGTTGATTTTGCCATCGAACGCAACGACTTTATTGCTTTCGTCGGGAAAAACGGTGAAGGTAAAACAACCCTGGCCAGGATCATTGCTGAAAACCTTACACATACCGGCGAATGTAAGATAGGATATAATGTTAAGCTGGGCTACTATGCCCAGAACCAGGCCGACCTGCTCGATCCTGAGAGAACTGTTTTCCAGACCATTGATGATGTGGCTGTTGGCGATATCCGGCCTAAAGTCCGGGGCATACTCGGCAGTTTCCTGTTTGGGGGCGAAGACATCGATAAAAAGGTGAAAGTTCTGTCAGGAGGTGAGAAGTCGAGGCTGGCACTGGCTAAATTGCTTTTATCGCCGGTTAACCTGCTGGTGCTTGATGAGCCGACCAATCACCTGGATATGATGTCAAAGGATATTCTGAAAAATGCACTGTTGATGTACGACGGAACACTGATTGTCGTTTCCCACGACAGGGATTTTCTGCAGGGCCTTACTGATAAAGTGTTTGAGTTCCGCGATGGAAAGGTAAAGCAGCACATCGGGGATATTTATGACTTTCTGGAGAAAAGGCGTCTTGATACGCTTGACCAGTTGAACATACAGCGGTTGAATGCCAGGAATGCCGAAGGAGGGGAGGCGGTTTCGCAACAGAAGGTATCTTACGAAAAGAAAAAACTCCTGGAGAAGGAACTTCGAAAAATTACAAACCGTATCGAAAAATCGGAAACAGAAATCCACAGGATTGAAACGGGGATTGCGGAAATTGATCGTAGCCTGGCCGTGCCTGAAAAGCACATGTCCGAAATTGCCGATGGCAGTATCTATAGAAAGTATGAGGCCCTGAAAGAATTGTTGAAAACCGAAATGGATAACTGGGAGCAGTTACATTCTGAATTGGAAGAGATGAAAAACGGGTAGAATGCCGGAGACTGATCAGTGGTTCCTTTTCAGCATTCCCTCGGCGAGACTCAATAGCGGGGCTTTGGATTCTTCACTCAGCCTGATCCCGGCGAGATTTTGCAGCGCTTTATTGTAATAATTCATGATCACCTCCCCGGTCAGGGATTTAATGCCATAACGTTCAAAGATGGCCAGTATCTCAACTACCTTGTCTTCATCGTTCTGATTTCGGGTGCTGTAAAGTGATTTGAGCCTTTCACGATCCTCCTGGCCGGCGCATTCCCAGGTCTTCAGATACAAATATGTTTTTTTATTCGCGACAATATCGCCGCCGGTCTTTTTGCCAAAAAGGCCTTCGTCGCCAAAAGCATCGAGCAAATCGTCCTGCAACTGGAAGGCAATACCAAGGTTTTCACCGAACTGATAAATCTTGCTACATTCATCTTCATCTGCACCAGCAATAATGGCTCCTATTTTAAGGCTGGCCGCCAGAAGAACGGCGGTTTTCAGCCTGATCATATTGATATAACCGTCAATGCTGACGTTATCTGATTCTTCAAAATTAATGTCGTATTGTTGTCCTTCGCAGACTTCGATGGCTGTTTTGGTAAAAACATCCATAAGTCCCGGCAACTTTTCGGGATCAGATTTGGCCAACTGACCAAATGCGATGGCGAACATCGTGTCACCGGAAAGTATTGCCGTGTTGATATTCCATTTTTTGTGCACTGTATCGCGTCCTCGTCTGAGGGGCGCCTGATCGATGATATCGTCGTGAAGCAGGGTGAAATTGTGAAATATTTCGATGGCAGTTGCGGCCGGCAGGGCTTTGTCGGGGTTGCCGCCAAAAACCTGTGCTGAAACAAGGGCCAGCAATGGGCGCAACCTCTTGCCACCCTGCTCCAGGGTGTAACTTATGGGCTGGTACAATCCGGCAGGTTCATCGTAAACAGGTAATTGCTTAAGCGAATTTGCAATCTTTTCCTGTAATTCCTCAATTGAAAACATCGTCATATTCTATGATAAATGCATCAGGTACTCGCCATAGCCGCTCTTAAGCAGAGGTTGGGCAAGTTCCTGCATTTGTGTTTTGTTGATAAATCCCATCCGGTAAGCAACTTCCTCAATGCACCCGATTTTCAACCCCTGGCGGGTTTCAATTACTTCAACAAACTGTGAAGCCTGGGTAAGTGATGAGAAGGTTCCGGTATCGAGCCAGGCAGTTCCCCTGCTCATTACTTTTACTTTAAGCTGTCCTTTTTCAAGATAATAACGATTTACATCCGTGATTTCATATTCGCCTCTGGCGCTGGGTTTAATATTCCGTGCGACTTCAACCACTGAATTATCATAAAAATAAAGACCGGGAACAGCATAATTCGATTTGGGCTGTTTGGGCTTTTCTTCAATGGAAATGGCAGTTCCGGAACTGTCGAATTCTACCACGCCATATCTTTCGGGGTCGGCAACATGATAGGCAAATACAATTCCTCCTTCAGGTTTCCGGCATTCATTCAACAGGTTCTGCAATCCGGAACTATAGAAAATGTTATCACCAAGAATTAAAGCGGCATCATCATTGCCAATAAAGGGAGCCCCGATAACAAAAGCCTGGGCCAGGCCATTGGGAACATGTTGCACTGCATAGCTGAAGCGACACCCCAGGGATTTGCCGTCGCCCAGCAATTTTTCAAAGTTCGGAAGGTCGTGTGGTGTCGAAATAATAAGTATCTCGTTGATCCCGGCCATCATCAATACCGATAAGGGATAATAAATCATCGGTTTATCGTAAATCGGCATAAGCTGTTTACTCACTGCCAGGGTAAGCGGGTGCAGGCGGGTTCCGGAACCTCCGGCGAGAATAATACCTTTCATAGCTACGATGTTTTTAAATTACGATGAAGAATGATGCAATCCTTAAGGTTTGAAAAGATCATGCCCGGAATTACACAATTGTAACCTAAGTTGAGCGATTTGAGCAAAGCGATAAAGCGCTTTACTTAGGTAAACCCCGATTTGGAAATAGTTGCAATTCACCATAGCCATCAATCTGTTTTACTGTGAATTACTTACAATTTCCTGATCGATTGAGCTATTTTCCTTTTCAAATCGCTCAATTTGGGTGTAAGCCATCATTTGGTGTTCTCTTCGGGGTCTGAGTCATGCCCAACATCCTCCCCATCATAAATTTCGATGAGTGGTTCGGCTGCAAATGCTTTGGTTACCAAGTACTTGTCAAGGACAAGGAGCAACGAAGGCAGCACCATCATATTAAAGAACATAGCAATCAGAAGCGTTGATGAAACCAACATTCCAAGCGCCTGTGTACCACCAAATCCTGAAACCATAAAAACACTGAATCCAAGTACCAGCACAATCGAGGTATAGATCATACTGAATCCGGCTTCACGCAGCGCGTTGATGGTCGATAGCGTGATGTTGTTCCCGGTAATTTTTAGTTCGTGCCGGTATCGCGAAAGGTATTGAATGGCATTGTCAACAGAAATTCCCAGTGCTATGCTGAAAACTATGATGGTGGACGGTTTGACCGGCACCCCCGTGAAACCCATGATTGCTGCAGTAATAATAAGGGGTATGATATTGGGCAGCATCGAAACAACAATCATTCTCACACTTGAGAACATCAGCGCCATCAACAGCGATATAAAGGCAATGGCAATGAGCACACTCTGAAACAGATGCTTAATCAGGAATTCGGTTCCGCGGGTATAAACCACGCTGTTTCCGGTTATTTTTACCTCGTATTTGTCAGCAGGAAATATTTCGGCAACTTTTGGCCTGATGCTGTCAAGCAGAAGTTTCATTTCTTTGGTGCCGATGTCGGCCATCTGGAAACTAACCCTGGTATATTGTTGAGCACTATCAATAAATGAGTTTAAGAGACCCTTCTGACCAGCATTTGTCCTCGGGAAATAGGCGAATATGAAATTTTTCTCCTGTGAGTTAGGCAATTCATACATTTCCGGATTGCCATTGAAATAAGCCTGTTTTGAAAATTTAGCAAGTTCGGCAACCGATAAAGGTTTCGAGAATTCTTTGTTTTTCAGGACCTCCGTCTGAAGTTCATCGATTTTCTCAATGGTGCCAAGCGTCATTACGCCTTTTTTCTTTTTGGTATTGACCGAAATCTCAAAAGGCATAACACCGCCAAACTGTTTCTCGAAGAACTTCAGGTCTTTGTAAATTATGTTGTTTTCACTGATGTCATCTACAACCTTACCTGAAGTCTGAAGCATCATCGTCCCTGCAATTCCGAAAACAAGCGAGATACCTGCAATGACAAAGATTGTCTTTCTGCGAAACTGAATCAGATAGATGATTTTATCGAGTATTTTACTGAAAATCCTGTTATCCAGGTGAGCCAGGTGCTTCTCGGTCGGAGGCTTCATGTAGCTGAAGATAATGGGCAGCAACAGGATGCACAGCAGGTACTCAAGCATTATACTGATAGCTGCGATAATGCCGAACTCCCGAAGCAATTGGTTTGAAACAAGGATAAAAGCGGCAAAACCTGCGGCAGTCGCTGTATTTACCATCAGTGATGCAAACCCGATCCGCTGAACAACACGCGATAATGCCTTGATTTTATTTCCGTGTGAACGGTATTCCCAATGGTATTTATTCAGAATGTAAATGCAGTTCTCAATAGCAATGATAACGATCAGGGATGGAATGACCCCGGTGAGGATACTTATCTGGTAGCCAAAAAGCCCGATCAGCCCAAGGGTAAATATTATACTGACTGCAACGACAACCAGTGAACTGAGCACAACTTTGTAGGAACGGAAAAAGAGAAAAAGAATGACTGCCGCAATGACAATTGAAAGAACAACAAACAAAAACAGTTCATTTTTTATTTTCCTGACCATAACCGACCTGATGTACGGCAGGCCTGAATAGTGAAGCTGGTGTCCGGTTTGGGCCGAATAGGCCTCTGCGCGTTTCACAATGTTATCAGAAACATCAAGCCTGCTTTTATCGTTCAGTTTGCTTTTATCGAATGTTACAGCCAGCAGGTAGGTGTTTGTTTCAGAATTAAAAAGCAGGCCCTCGTAAAACCGGAGGGCATGAATTTTTTCTTTCAACGAATCGGCCTCAGCCTGTGTTGTAGGACGAGACGCTATGACAGGAAGAAATTCGAATTTTCTGATGCTGTCATTTTTAACTATGTTCGCTGCTTTGGTTATGGAAATTACACTTGCAACCCCTTCAACTTTTGCCATATCAGCAGTCAGGTCGTACCATGCATTCAGCTCCTCAAGCTTAAACATTTCAGGATTCACAACCCCGATAGCAAAAACGCTTCCATCTTCACCAAAACGTTTTTTAAAGGCATCGTAATCTATTACGGCTGAATCGTCGGAAGGCAGCATCTTGACAAGGTCATAAGAAAGCTTCACTCCAAGGCCCTGCCAGGCCATCAGAATTGTCAATATGCCAATGACGACCAAAATACCAGGCCTGTTGCGGAGAATCAGCCTGACCAATAAATTCCACATAAATGCTGATGTTAATCCTTTATTTTGACCGGCGAAGTTACAATAATTCAAACCCAAATTGAGCGATTTGGAAAAGAAAATCGCTCAATCGATCAGGAAATTGTAAGCTTTTCACAATAAAACATTTACATGGATATGGTGAATTGCAACAATTTCCAGATCGGGATTAACCTAAGTAGTGTCTGCTGAAAAATATCTATATACTTCAAAATAAACCTACTACATGGTGAAAAAGAGAATCAGGTGCATGCAAATAGGGTAATAACATCAAAAAACCGTGCATCTGGTTTGTGAATTACACCGCTTTTTTATCAGTCAGAGCCACAGAGTGGCGAAAGATTGGTAGTAAATAGCAGAATAATAGGATTTTAAGGTGCAGAGCACCGTAATGTAAAAGGGTGTCGTCTTTTTTGAGTTTATCAGCAAGCCCTACGTAAAGCGTTTCTTCGTTCACTCCACTCACTCAACTTAGGTTAAACCTGAGTAAAGAGCTTTTTCACTGCGTTCAAATCGCTCAACTTAGATCAAAGAAACCGGAACGTCCGGTTCAGAAAATGTTTTCAATGATTGTTTTGAATGGGCCTTATCTTTGTGCGAAAAAAATGACTGTATGAAAGCATCTATATTGTTTCTCGACACTACTCATCCCTTGCTGGAAGAAGAACTCACACGACAGGGGTTTTTATGCATTCGCTTTCAAGGCAACAACAGGGCTGAGATACTGAAAGTAATTCCTGATTTTGAGGGCATTATTATCAGAAGCAAGATCAGGCTTGACCGCGAGGCACTCGAAAGGGCAACCAGGCTCAGGTTTATTGGCAGGGTGGGGGCCGGCATGGAGAACATTGACCAGGCGTATGCTGAATCAAAAGGAGTGGTTTGTCTGAATGCACCCGAGGGTAACCGCGACGCTGTGGGTGAACATGCCATCGGGCTATTGCTTTCGTTGTTAAACCATCTTTGCCGGGTAAACCAGGAAGTCCGCAATGGCATTTGGATTCGTGAGGGCAACCGGGGAACGGAAATTCATGGGAAAACCATCGCCATTATAGGATACGGGAACATGGGCAGCGCCTTTGCTGAAAAACTGAGTGGTTTCGGGGCCAATGTGATTGCTTATGATAAGTATAAGACCGGTTTCAGTGAGTTGTATGTGAAAGAAGTTCAGATGGATACCGTTTACAGGGAAGCTGATATCCTCAGCCTGCATGTCCCCCTTACGGATGAAACCCGGAACCTGGTTGACAATGCATACCTGGATAGTTTTAGTAACCCCATCTACCTGATCAATACTGCCCGCGGCCAGTGTATTGATACAGAAGCCCTGATGGATGCCATTGATTCAGGCAAAGTCCAGGGTGCTGCGCTGGATGTTTTGGAGTATGAGAAACTTTCGTTTGAAAACATAGACGCCGCCAACCTGCCCGACCCATTTAAGCAACTGATCGGCAGTGATAAGGTGATACTTTCACCTCATATAGCAGGCTGGACGCATGAATCGAATTATAAGATGGCGAAGATTCTGGTGGAGAAGATTGAAAAAATCTGGCAGGATCTCCCTATTATCATTTAAAAATCGTCGTACAGACGTTGCATGCAACGTCTGTACAGCGATTTTAAATGATAATCCTACCAATTCAGAATTTTCCTGAAATCATAATTCTCCGGATCCGGAACATATTTCATCGCGGCTTCGTAATCGGCAGGCTCAATGTATTGCAGGCTGTCATCAAATACCATCTTTGATTTTTGTCCATCCATGTTCACCAGGCGTGGTTTTACCTTGCCGTTTTCATCTTCCACATCCTTCAGGTAAAGCGGACTGATGTCGCCATTGGGGCCGCTCACCACCATGCAACTGGTCAAGCCCTGATCGAAGAGGTGTTTTACCCCTATTCCCATCAATGCGCAATACAACATATCAAATGCGATGGGCTGAACGCAGCGGAGTTCGTAACCAAGTTCAACGGGCCGGCTCTTGATGCCAAGTTGCAGTTCTTTAATCTTTTCCTGAATTAAAAGATTGAAAATATGGGCCTTGCTCACATTGCCGAGTTCCGGGTGGCCATGGTCGTCGTATGTAAAGGTAATTTTTGTGGAGAGAATTTCCGCCTCGGTCATAAAGTGGAAAACGCCTTCGCTGATGATTGCCGCTCCATAGCTGATGCCCAGAATTTTACGCTTGATCATCGAGGAGAGGATCAGCCTTAGAATGCGGTCGAAGGTTACTTCTGCCTTGTTGAACATTTCGGGGATGATAATCATCGGGTAATGGCAGGCAGCGCCGATGCCGAATGCCAGATGGCCGGCCTCGCGACCCATGGCCGATACTACAAACCAGTTGCCGCTGGTTCGCGCATCTTCGTAAACGGTGGTTGCCAGACGAACACCTTCCTGTTTGGCACTCTGGTATCCGAAAGTCGGGATTCCGTCGGGCAGGGGCAGGTCGTTGTCGATGGTTTTAGGAACGTGGATATTCTGGATTTTTATATTGTTCGCGGCCAGAAACTTTGAAATCCGGTTTGCTGTAGATGCAGTGTCATCACCACCGATGGTTACCAGCAGTTTCACGTCGTTCTTTACAAAAAAATCGGTATTAAAATCGCTGTCCTTTGGCTTGTGGCGGCTCATAATCAGAGCTGATCCTCCCTGGGTGTGGATACGGTCGGCCATTATAAAGTCGATTTCCATGATATTGGGTGTGTCGGTAAAAAGGGTCTTGTACCCTTCATGCACACCGATGATGCGGTAGCCGTCCTTGATAAAAACCTTCGCAACAGAAGAAATAACTGAATTAATACCGGGCGCAGGACCACCGCCTGCCAGAATTGCAATAGAACCTTTCATTGTATCGTTGAGTTATGTTTTACAGATGAATCCAATCCTGAAATTCAGGCGAAGCGCAAATTTAGAAAGATTTGTGGTTTTTTGATAAGTTTTGATGGTCAAAGTC
>JBBQIQ010000143.1:0-9708 GCA_038325075.1 Bacteroidales bacterium
CATTTTTTGAGTATTTTGACATTATTTCACAACGACCCTTTTCTTTTGAATCGGTCGATTATATAAAAACGGGATATAGACGTTGTGTTTCCGGGTCTGATAGTATATTTTACAGAATAAACATTGAAGTAGTTGAAATAATGGCAATAATTGGAAGACAGGATTTGAATAGTCTCCTTTGATTTTTCTAAACAACAATGAGTCCATGTGCTTTGATGCCGAAAAAAAGAGTTTTTACACTGGAGCTGAAGAAAGAATTCAGGGCATCGTAAACCCGAAAAGTATTTAACTGACAGAATCATACTAATGAAATTCAAGCTACTGATATTGTGCATATTAATCTTATTGTTCGAGGCCTCACCTGCTCAGAACAAGAACCTTTCAGGAGGCATTGTTTTTGATGGAGAGCCTTACCTGGATGTAAACCCTCAGAATCCGCAACATATTGTGGTTGCCTGGATGGGTCATGTATTTCTGAACCGGATTATGATTAAAACCAGGGCAAGTTTCGATGGTGGTAAAACCTGGAGCATCGTTCAGAACACGCCCCATGTTGCTGAAGGTTATACTTCTGCCGACCCTTCGCTGGCTTTCGACAGCAACGGGAACATTTTTCTTTGCCTGATCGATTACGATCCGTATTTTTCATCCGGAGCAGTGTATGTGAGGAAATCAACCGATGGCGGTTTGATATGGGGCAATCCGGTGATGGTTATTAACTATGATTCTGATCCCGGAAAATTGCCGATCGACCGGCCATGGATTGCCATCGACCGCTCGGGTGGAGCATACAACGGCAATATCTATATAACCGCTGTAAATGCGACAGGCGCCAACGGCCCCCCTTACCATCCCTATTTTATCAGATCCGTCAACAATGGCGAGTCGTTTGAGACATGGCGATATGCCGACACCACCGGCTGGCTGTCAGGTTCATTGGTTAAAAAGCCGATGCCAACACCGGTTGTTACTTCCGATGGCATATTTCATTGCATTTATCCAGGTTATGTGCTATCACAGGGTCTGCTTCCAAAATTCATACTGGCAAGTTCATCCGATGCAGGAACAGGGTTCACCTATAATACAGTTTACGCTTCATCGTCATCGGTTGCTGTGAGCGATACTTCTGCCAAAAAAGGTTATCTCCTTCGCTCAAACCCGGCCAATGCACAAAACCTTGCATTTTTCAACCTGAGTAACGAGAACGGTGATGCAGATGTATATTTTCGGGAGTCTTTTGATAGTGGTTTAACGTGGTCGCAGGGGTTACGGATTAATGATGATCCATTGGGAAACGGCAGAATGCAGGACTTAATCTGGGCTTCGTTCGATACCGATGGCGATCTGGCGGTAACCTGGCGCGACCGGCGAAACGCTCCTGATACCGGATATGCGGCATCTTATGAAATCTATGGCAGTGTCAGACTCAAAAATTCCTCCACATATTCGGCCAACTTCAGAATTTCCGATACTTCAGTTTCGTTTGATGATGTCCTTTTTGAAAGTGGCAACGATTTCATGTGCGTTGAACTGGTTAATGATACCATCAATGCCTTGTGGGGCGACACCCGAAACGGGAATCTCAACATCTGGTTTCAGAGAATGACTCTGGACGGAGCTCTTGTTTCAGTAAACCAACTTGCAAAGGAAGAACTCCCGGGGATAAAAATAATACAAACAGATCGCAATACGCTTGTAATCGAGGCCAATATGATCAGTGGTTATGCGCTGTCAACTATTTCGGGGCAGATAATTATGAAGACGGGGAATCTTCCGGGAAACGAAAGTGAAGCGATTGATGTTTCAGGTTTGCCTGCCGCTTTATATCTCCTGAAAGTTGAGACTGGAAACGGAACAATTATTCAAAAGGTTTTTATCAAATGAATCATCTCCAACTGAGTTAAAATCAATGTCTTCTAAAAAATATGATTAAACTCCATCAATCTGAAATGAAACAAATAATCACCACTTCAGGAACAAAAATCACGGTGCTGGCCGGAGGACGCAGCAATGTTTTTATGGTTTCCGGGAAAAATATCAATATTCTGGTAGATACGGGGCCGGCTTTTATGTGCAAGGGATTACTAAATAAATTGGACAAGCGTTCAATAAATTCCATTGAGTATCTGGTGCTCACCCACACCCACTTTGACCATGCTGCCAATGCACAAAAAATTAAAGCAAAGTTTGAGTTAAAAGTGATTGTACAAGAAAAAGAGGCGGATTACCTGTTGTCGGGTGACAGTCCGGTGCCGGCCGGCACCAATCCCCTTACATCGTGGCTCTCAGGAACTTTTGGCAAATGGGTAGAAAGCAAAGTCAGGTATAAATCATGCAAGGCTGACATTATTGTGAATGATGAATTTGATCTTTCAGACACCGGAACTATTGCCAGGATCATTCATACTCCGGGCCACTCTGCCGGTTCGCTTTCCCTGATTGTAGATAATGAAATTGCATTGGTAGGAGATACGCTTTCCGGAGTTTATCCCGGTAGCTGTTTCCCACCATTTGCTGATCACGTTCCCGGTTTATTGGGAAGCTGGGAAAAACTTTTAGGAACAGGTTGTAGTTTATTTTTACCCTCACACGGCCGGGTAATAACCAGGAAAATGGTTGAGAATGGTTTATTGAAGAAAAGAAAATCCATTAACTAACTCTTTGGATATTCAAACAATTCTCATGATTCAAATTTCTTGATTCTTTTTAAAATCCGGACCCTGATTCCACATCATTTCTTTGAATGAAAGTTTCATTCCCAATAAAATCAGGATTGGAAAAAAGGTACAGCATTCAAACAATCCCCAAATTACCCGTTTTGTGGCAAAAAGTACACACAACAGATTTCACAATAAATATTATATCATTGATATACATAACCCTATACTTTTGTTGTCAGATTGGTTCTTAATTTGAAAAGACTTATTCAACCAAAAAAACAACATTTATGAAAAATTTGATTTTAGGATTACTACCCGCACTCTTCCTCATGGCTTCCTGTGAAAACAAGGACCAGACAGCCCGCATCACTCAGCTTGAAACCGAGCAGGCTCAACTAGCGCAGGACGCCTCTTCAAAAGATTCGCTGATTAATAATTTTCTGGAAACACTCAATATGATTGACGCGAACCTTGCTGAAATAAAAACCAAAGAAAAAATTATCAGCCAGGAAACTGCATCGGGCAACGAGCTAAGCAAACCAGCCCGTGAACGGATTAACGAAGACATAAGAATGATCAACGAACTTATGGCAGACAATAAAAAATTGATAGCTTCATTGAATGGTAAACTCAGGCAATCGAACTTAAAGGTTACTGAACTTGAAAAAATGATTGCTATGACAAACCAACAACTTGCTGAAAGGGATACCATTATTATAGGTTTGAAAAACGATTTAACTAACCTTAACTTCTCGATTGCATCGTTGAATGATACCATTTCGAAAATCAACAACCGCAATCAGGAACTTGCCACGACAGTCGTAAATAAAAACAACGAACTTAATGTTGCCTATTTTGTCGTCGGCGGCCGTAAAGAGTTGATTGAAAAAAAGATACTCAATAAAGAAGGTGGTTTTCTTGGACTTGGCCGCACTCAGAAACTTGCAGGAGATGTTAATCTTGCTGATTTCACTAAAATTGATATGCGATCATTGAAATCAATTCCATTGGGCGTTAAAAAAGTAACCCTGATGTCGGTACATCCGGCCGGCTCTTACGAAATAGTCGGGACTGATAAGAAAGTTGAAGAAATCATCATTAAAGATCCGATTGCTTTCTGGCAAAAATCAAAAATGCTTGTGATCTCTACTGAAGCATAATACACCGAAAGTCAAGGAGCCTACGGACAGGATTCCAGGTTCATTAAAAAGTCCTTGCTGCAATTCAGCAAGGGCTTTTTTTATCTAGGCTGGTCAATTTGAGCACGGATTTATCCTATGTGCAAATGCATAAACCTGATTTTGCTATTTTACATGCAATTGATCTTACCTTTGCAAATGATGAAAAAACATGGTCAATCAGAAGGTGTTAAGGGCAAGGTTCTGTCGGGGTTTTTCCTGTTGCTGATCCTGGCCCTGGTTGCCATTCTGGCTGTTATTCAACTTGCAAGCCAGCTTAGCCCGCCTGATTCCGGCGTTTCCCAGTCGGTAATCAAACTCACGCTTGTCAGCAATATGTTATCTGAACTGATTGAAGCTAACGGTCAGGCGCGTGCTTACATTAATACAGGCGAAAAACGATATCTTGCCAATTACAGGAAGCTTGATAAAGAAATCCAGCAATCGGCCGATTCTCTCAAATACTTTAGTTCGCTTCAACCCGATCAATACCGGAGAATGCTCTCTATTGACAGTCTTTTAAAGATCAAAAGGGTTACCATGGAGAATTTTTTCAGGATAAGAAAAGCAGACGATACGCTGGCCATGCATCTTAAGAAGCAAGGTAAACCTTCCCCAGGGAATGGGGATACCATTGGTTTGAAAAAAAACCCTTTGGCAAAACAAGAAGCTGACCGGCAATTTGCACAGGAGGAGGGGAATGAGGAAGAAAAACAGAATTTTTTCAAAAAAATATGGGATAACTTCACCGGGAAACGCCCTAAAAAGGACTCCCTGACAAAGGGATTACCACAAATCAGTCTTTTGAAAGATTCCCTGAATACGCTTACTACTGCCGGCGACACTACCATTGAAATGGTAAAATCGCAGTTACAGCAGTTGGGTGAACAAGAGCGAATCTACAGGCAAAAAATCATAGATCGTGATTTATTGTTGCTTCGTACCGATCAGGTTATCATGGATGAAATAAGGAATGTATTCCTTCTCTTTGAAAAAGAAGAAATCAACAGGACTATTGAAGAAAGCGGACACGGCCGCGAAGTCTTCAGACGGCTTTGGTACACTGCGATTGTTTTGGCGGCTGTTGGCCTTATTACCATGATCGTATTTGTTATCCTTATATGGAAAGATCTCGCCCGAAGCAACTTCTATCGGCGTCAGCTTGAATCTGCAAGACACCTGGCCGAAAAGCTGTTGAAAGTTAAGGAACTTTTTCTTGCCAATATGAGCCATGAAATAAGAACCCCAATAACCAGTATCATTGGATTTACAGAAAGGCTTTCGATAACAAAGCTATCGAAAGAGCAGCAGAATTATCTCAGATATATCAATTCATCCTCAGAACATCTACTTGGGCTTGTAGATGACCTGCTCGATTATTCACGGATTGAAAACGGCAAATTTAATCTTGAAACAATTGCATTTTTACCGGCTGACCTTTTTCAGCATGCTTTTGAAACCCTGAGGCATAAAGCAGAACGAAAAGGCATTGAGATGAACTACACCTCAAACCTGGAGCCGGATATTGCTTTGCTAGGCGACCCGCTGAGGATCCGGCAAATCGTATATAACCTTCTTAACAACAGTATTAAATTCACTGAAGCCGGACAGGTAAACCTCACTACCTCAATAACCCCTTCAGGTAAAAATACAATACTCAGCTTCATCGTTTCTGACACGGGTATCGGAATTCCGGAAGAAAAACAGAAGGAAATCTTCAGCGAATTTACCCAGGTTGATGTCGGCATTACCCGCAAATACGGCGGATCGGGACTTGGACTTGCAATTTGTCAAAAACTGGTGGGACTCATGAACGGGGAGATTTTACTGGAAAGTACTCCTATGAAAGGCACCACCGTTTCGGTAATCCTGCCTCTGACCATATCCAACGATGAAATTATTGAACCATCCGGAGAAAACCTGGATGCAACCATCAACCTGTCGGGGTTCAGGATTCTTTTAGCCGAAGATGATGAAACAACGCGCATTTTGTTGACTGAATCATTGGAATCATCAGGAGCAATCGTCGATTTTGCTGAGGATGGAGAGAAAGCCTGGGCGTTGTTTATACGGCAGAAAGCTGGCTACGATCTCGTGGTTACAGATATTCAGATGCCGGATTTGAGCGGGCCCGAGCTTGCTGAAAGAATTGTCAGTTATACCATAGAAAATGGAAGCGACCTCCCTCCTATCCTCGGGCTAACAGCGCATGCGACGCCTGAAGAACTTGAATTGTTCAGCCAGAAAGGAATCATCAGTTTCCTGTTAAAACCGTTCAGGCAATATCAATTGGTAGCTGCACTGGGAAAAGTTCTGAAAAAAAAGACGTTGACTAAACCCTTGTCCTATAATCCAGAAGTAAACGAAACAAGAGAAATTAATCTTGACCCGTTTCTTAAATTCGCTGGTAACGATCGTGAT
This sequence comes from Bacteroidales bacterium, assembly GCA_038325075.1. Classification (GTDB taxonomy): domain Bacteria; phylum Bacteroidota; class Bacteroidia; order Bacteroidales; family Lentimicrobiaceae; genus Lentimicrobium. The sequence continues at coordinate 6,260 of JBBQIQ010000143.1, forward strand.
GCATTAAACAAAATTTTAACCTCCTTGGCGGATAATCTGCACAGTACGATGGAAGATATGCAAAAGGCATTTGATTCAGCAGATTATCAACAACTTGCTTTGCTTTCACACCGGATATTACCAAATGTGCGCAACCTCGGCGCAAAAGAGGAGGTAACATTGCTTCAAAAACTTGAATCATTAAGAAACAGCCATGAGTTTGAAAGAGACGCCATTAACGGACTTCTGATGGCGTTGAAGGCTGGTGCTGCAGAAATTGAAACAATGCTTAGAACCCAGATTGACAACTATTGAAGCGGGATGTTAAATTGCTTCATTTTATTATAAAGCGTCTTTCGGTCAACATTGAGCAATCTGGCAGCTTTGGATTTATTGAACCTGACTTTCTCAAGCGTAGTTAAGATAAGCTCCCGCTCACTCCGGTGGGCCGCCTCCCTCAGGTTCAGATCATCCGGGGTTTCTGCTTCCTTCTCAAATAAAATAGCAGGTTCCCTGCCTGTTGCTTCAACGATCAGTTCATCGGGAAGGGTATCAGACTGTACTACATTTCCGGCTGATAATAAGACTGCCCTTTTTATGATGTTTTTCAGCTCCCTGAAGTTTCCGGGCCACGAATACCTGGAAAAGATATCCAATACTTCAGCAGAAAAACCACTCACACTTCTGCTTAGTTCACTATTGGCAAGCTCAAGAAAGTGACGTGTGAAGATAATCAGGTCGTCGGGCCTGTCGCGAAGTGGTGAAACCTGAATTGCAAACTCATTAATCCTGTGAAAGAGGTCTTCCCGGAATTCTCCGGCTAATACAGCCTTCTTCAGGTCTTCATTCGTTGCTGTAATAATCCTTACATCCACAGGAATCTCACTTGTTGAACCAATCCGCCTGATTTTTCTTTCCTGGATTGCCCTTAAAAGTTGAACCTGGATATCGTATCCAAGGTTTCCGATTTCATCCAGGAAGATGGTACCACCATTGGCTGCTTCAAATTGCCCCTGTTTATCAGCAAATGCGCCGGTAAAAGAACCTTTAATGTGCCCGAAAAATTCGCTTCCGGCCAAATCGCGGGGTAACGCGCCACAGTCTATCGCAACAAAGGGCTTATCACTGCGTGCGCTTTGCTGGTGAATCTTCCTGGCAACATACTCTTTACCGGTGCCACTTTCGCCCATAATCAATACTGACATACCGGTTGGGGCTACCAGTTTTACATACTCGCTGATCTTCCGGGCGGCATTGCTATTACCTTCGACAAAGAAACTTTCCTTATTGTGCGAAGGAGTATTCTCCTCTGCCTGGGCCTGAGTTGATAAAGCCCGGTTTATGGTGAGTATGATCTCATCCGGATTTACCGGCTTGGCCACATAATCAAAAGCACCAAGTTTCATTGACTGGACCGCGGTGCGAATGTCAGCATAACCGGTCATCAGCACAACCGGTACACCCGGAACTTCGCGAAGGGCAAAATGCAGAATGTCAATGCCGTCGTGGTCGGGGAGCCTGAGGTCGGTAAGGATGACATCCGGCCCAAAAGATTTGATTTTTTTTAAAGCATCACTATAAGAGAACGACTGTTGAACCTCAAAACCCTTCTTCTGCAGAAAAGTTTCCATCATCAGACAAAAGGTGACATCATCATCAACAATCAGAACTTTACTCATCATTAAAATATGGGTTTCTCAATAGCAAAATTAAAAACTAATTATGATTATCAAGCATCCAAAACCTGTTTTATCATAAAATGATTCAGAAGTATAGAAGGTATTGCAGAAAGATTCTCAAATAGGGCATTCAAAAAGACGGGCATTCATTGTCTGTTTCATTTTCAAAAACAATATATTCACTGTTCAGGAACCAAATAAATTACGCTTTTGCCCGATATTTCATCGCTGGATAGAAAAGTGAAGTAATTTAAAACATCGTAATTTAGCACCGCATGAAATTAACGGGCAATAATTATGATACAATAATCATCGGGGGTGGGCCTGCCGGGTTGCTTGCCGCAGCGAGTCTTAAGAATAGCAGAGTTCTGCTGATAGAGAAAGGGGAACAGCCAGGACGAAAACTACTTATTTCGGGTAGCGGCCAATGCAACTATACCCATGCAGGCAAAATTTATGATTTCCTGAAACACTACGGCAGGAATTTCCGGTTTCTGAAACAGGCTTTTAAATCTTTCAGCAATGAAGATACAATTCGTTTCTTTAAGGAGTTCGGGCTTGAGTCGTTTGAGGATAAAAACGGAAAGATTTTCCCGGCCTCACTGAATTCAAATGATGTGCTGAGGGTGCTCCTCGAAAAATGCAGGGATAGTAAAGTCAATATATTGAATGCCAATCCTGTAAAAAAGGTTGAATACTCTGACAACTCATTCCTGGTATCAACAGAAAAAGCCAGCTATAATAGCAAAAATCTTATTATAGCAACCGGAGGTCTTTCATATCCAAAAACCGGTTCAACGGGTGATGGATACAAATTTGCTGAAATGCTTGGACATACCATCGTAACGCCCAAACCTGCTTTAAGTCCGGTTTTTGTGCGCGATTACCAAATGGCTCACCTGATGGGAATCTCTTTATCGTCAGTATCAATCAATCTTTACAGAGATGGCAAAAAAACCGGTGAAAACACCGGAGATATCGTATTCACGCACAAAGGCCTCTCAGGGCCGGGCATTCTTGATTTTTCGCGCTATATTCATGATGGCGACAACCTGAAATTAATCCTGACTGGCCTGAGTCCTGACAATTTCAACCGGAAATTCATTGCTGATGCTCAGAAGAATGGCAAAGAAACGCTGCAATCATGGTTAAAAGCTTATGATATACCAAGAAACCTTTTACGCTTTCTGATTCATCAGGCTGAGGCTGAGCCTAACGACCAGATAGCCGGAATTTCGCGGAATATTCGTTTCAGGCTCTCAGAATTATTATGTGAATGCCCTTTTATCGTTGAAAAAGTTGCGGGTTATAAATCAGCTATGGTAACAGCCGGTGGTGTTGCACTCGAAGAAGTTTCTTCCAGGACAATGGAGTCGAAACTGATCAGTCATCTTTACTTTGCAGGGGAAGTGCTTGACATTGACGGGGACACAGGCGGGTATAATATTCAGGCAGCATTTTCAACTGCTTTTCTGGCTGCGAAATCAATCAATTCAAAATCAGCATAATAACAAGATACCCTTTTTGAGATTTAAAATAAAAGCATTGAATCAGGCATTTAAGCAATATTCAATTTTGTGGATTACAACTCTAGGCCAATTTGTATTTCATATTACAAGAGACCTCTCATTCGCTGCGTTCATTCGAGGTGACACTGCTTCGTTGATTGATTAATGGGGGGAGAGAGGGGGGGGGGGGGGCGGGCCCCCCCCGCCCCCCCACCACCCCCCCCCACCCCCCAAACAAAAAAAAAAAAAAAAAAAAAAAAAACAAAAAAAAAAAGTAGTTGGG
>JBBQIQ010000144.1:0-9509 GCA_038325075.1 Bacteroidales bacterium
AAATGTTCAAGAGTTCAAATGTTCAAGAGTTCAAATGTTTCCCGCAGAAGAGGCAGCTTGCCCCGCCTTTTCGGCGGTGGGGACTCCGCTTGGTTCGACAAGAGCTCACCACAAGTCGCTCCGCAAGGTTCAATGGTTCAAGAGTTCAAAAGTTCAAGAGTTCAATCCCGCACGTGCGGGACAAAGTTCAAAAGTTCAAAAGTTCACATAGATATTAGACATTTGACATTTGATATTGGAAATTAGAAATTAGAAATTCTCTTTCCATCACCAACCATACTGTAAACCAATCTGACCCCAGAAATGTTGCCTGCCTTCTTTGAATTCCGGGCTTAGGTAAAATTGGGAAATACTGATACCAAACTTACGATAATTCATGAATAGTCCAAGCTGCATGGCTGCTACCAGGCGCTCAATTTCATCAGGTTTCAAAGCAAAAATATTATCCCTGTTAAATAAGCCACCCTGAAGGGTCGCATCATAGCCAACCATCCTTAACTCTAGTCCACCGCGGACTCCGTATTGAAACAAGCCTGCATGTTCCGACAACTGATTGTATTCCTCTGGCAGGGGTGTGAGTCCGGCCCGGAATGTTCCAATTACTGCATTTATACCCATTGAGGCCTTTGTGTGCAAGGTGCCGGCAGTCGCACTGCCTTCGGCGTAAACTTCGGTATTGCGTCCTTTTGCCAGTTGTTTCTGAACACCGATGTGATAATTCAGTACCAGATCATTTTTTATCTGGGTTTCCCAGCCCAAAGGCTCATCGTTGGAAGGGATAGTGGAATGAACCGATCGCTGGAGCAACTGCCCGAGTGCGGCATCCCCGATCACCCCGGCTTCGAATGCAGAAGTCAGCCGGATTCCCGAGAGCGCATCTTCTGATACCTGGCTGTAGCGCAAGTAGAGGGTTGATGCGTAAGGCCGGTCATTGTACAGGGGAGGCGGTTCTTTGGTTGTAAGTGGTGTAAACATGCCATGATGCAGGCTGATGGATGAATGAACCACGCTGTTCCTGTTGTGGTTAATCAACAGCCGGTTGAGCCTCCAGGAAGTGAGTTCCGGAGAAGTGTACCCGAATACTACGCCATTTGTATAGTATCTGTCGGTATTCGAGAACATATCGTTGTCAAACTCGAGCCAGAAGCGGTGGCCTGGACTGATGTAGCTGTTAACAACGCGGATTCCTGCCGATTCGTCCCGCAATGGAGGTTGAACCTGTCCGGGGTAAAAAATGAGCCGGATTGTCGTCTGCTTCAACCCTGGCAATGAATCAACTGCCTCGTAGCGTGCAGGTGGTTGCTTCCCGGCAGTTACAGTTGGTAAAGAAGTTTTTGCAGAATAAGTTCTTTTATCTCTTTTTGATTCCGGTCGCAGATTGAATACCTGAGCCAGCAGGTTCTCCGCTTTTTCAGGGCTGGCAATCTCAGGGGTATCTTTCCCGTTAAAAACAATAACCTTCCAGGGTTCTTTGATCTGACTCAGGTCGATATCAACGATTGCCCCATCATTTGTTATAAATCTGTATTTACCAACCATGCCTGACCAGGTTGCGAGTCTATGCTTTTCAGCAAGTAGCCGGGCCTTTGCAAATTCTGCACCCTGTTTATCGGAAAGTGCGTAAAACCGGTCGTTGCCCATCTCTTTTCTCAGACTGTCAATGAGGATATTGTCTGGATAAATAAAAGCAACCACCGGGTCGGTAAAAGTGTTTTTGATTTCAACTTCGGCAGAAACAGGTAGGGTGGGAGCAGGCATGGGGGGTCTGCTACGCCGGCACGATAACACCGTCATCAGCATCATAATAGCTAAAAACCCACATAACCTGAACATACCACTATATAATCAGAAGATTGCATTTTTGTAACCAACAAAGTTACATAAAAAACAAAGAAGCCCGGTTAATGTTGGGCTCCGGGCTCCGGGCTCCGGGCAAGGAGCAGAGATCGTATGGAACTTTCGGGGTTGGGTGGTTTGTATTTTTAAAACTAAAGTCTAAATGGACTAAGATGCAATTTAGAGGATGTCACAAGACTCGTAAAAAGGAATACAACTCAAACATTATCGATTAAAACACATTGTAAATTAGTCCAGATAGCCATCGGGATTGGAAATTGGAAATTTCGCTTTCCCCCACCTTCACTACGTTCCAGCGTGCTTGTCCCCAAATCCCCATCTCCCTCTTTCCCGTTCCGGCGGTGGCTTCGATACGATTTGCAACAAGACTCGTTATTACCGGAAGGTTGAGAAAATCAAATCACTCAGCCACCACGGATTTCTCAATTAACTCAAATCATTAGAAATTAGTCCAGATAGCCATCGGGATTGGAAATTGGATATTGGAAATTAGAAATTAGAAATTAGAAATTCACTTTCACTTCCATGTTTCCCTTTCTCCCTTTCTCCATGTCCCCTTATCTCTGACTTAATAGCTTATAACCTCAATCAGTTATGAATATCCACTGTCCAGTCGCCGGGTTCTGAAATTTCAAACTCAAACTTTACATACACTGGGCTGGTTTGGAGTTTATTCAGAGTTGTGTACATAATCTTAATGGTTGCCGGAAAAGTTACTTCATCATAACCCATTGCCAGCCCCAGGTTGGTCTCATAACCACTTGATGATGAAAGCATCAGGTTGTTGATGGTGTTGTTTCTACCTCCATTTTGGTAGATGTTAATTAAAACACGATGCCTCAGATTCCCGTTTTGCTGAAAAGAATAGCGGTCAACGCCTTCTTTCGATTTAACCAAAGGTTTAGGGATAACCGGTCCTGCGTACTGGTCATTCACCCATTGGCCGTCGTTAATCGTATCTTTCCCATGGTTGAGAAAGGTATATTTGCCAATCCCGTTGCGTTTGCCTTCTTTCCACTGACCGGTGTAAACTTCGCCGGTTGACCAGTTATAAGTGCCTTTTCCATCGGGCAAACCATTTTTGAACTGGCCCTCATAGCGGTCGATGCCGATGGCAATCCCCCTGCCATGCGCCAGTCCTTTTTTGCAATCACCGGTGTAGGTTCCCGAAAGGGCATGCTTCATAACCTGGCAATTATTCTGTCCAAAACTTACCTGCGCCGTCAGGATGGAAAGCAGCAGAAAGCCTGTTTGAATTGTGGTTTTTAAAAAAAGCATCTTGAAAGGAGGTTTAATTGGCCGATTAAAGATATGGAAAGAATCCACCTGTTAATCATTCCCGGCCATTTTTTTTTAGACCAGGATATGCCTTTCCTGACGATGTTGAAATTTGGGCCTTTATTGCATTAAAAGCTTTCCGGCAGCAACTATCTTTTTATCCATTGAAATTGTATAAAAGTATAACCCATTATCTATAATTCCTCTTTCGAGGAAATGGGTCCTTCCCGATAGATTCTTTGCTTTCATGGACAACTGGCCCCGATTATTATAGAGTTTGAATTCAGCTTTTTTAAGGTCTGTGTTTGAGGTAATTATGAAGTGCTCTCTGACCGGATTCGGACTGACAGATATATTTATCCCGGATTCTTGTGTGGTAATCCGGTTAATCCCGGTAATCAAGGGTGAATCGGTTGAATCCATTCCATGCAGCGTTGTATCAATAGAATAACCATAAATCCTAACCCAAAATGGCGTGCCGGGCTGTATTGCCGAATTATCCCAGATAAATGATGTTTCAGTAAGATATTGAGCTACAGTTTCGTAGCTCAGGCTGTCGTTCAGGCTGATTTCAACATCATAATACACCGGCCTGCCATCATCGGGATTCAGCAATTCCCAGTTTATAGTGTAAAACCCGCTTTGGATCAACCCTTTATCAGATTCGCTTAATTCTATTTCGGGATGGTAATAACCATGAACCAACTCGGCGAACCCAACACCTGTGACTGTTTGTGAGCCAACCGAACCAGTTACATCCAGACTTCCTTCGTAAAACCTGAAGGGCAGCATAACCTCCTGGTTGTCGTGCAGGGTTGTAAAAGTCAGGTCGATGCTATCGTGAACAAACCGCCATTGCCTGGAATAGCATTTCTCCTGGTCGGGCATAAAAATGTATTGTAAGCGCTCAAGCGTAAAATCTGAACTGGAACGCGAAGTCGAATCATTGACATAAATGCTGAAATGCCGGTAAGTGGATGTGTCGGGAATACTACTTTGTGGTGTGAAAAGTTCCCAGATGTTAAGGTCCATGCCATTGGAAAGCTGCAGGGAAAACCATTCGTACTGCTCACCGATACTGGGATTGAATGTGCCGTATTGTCTGTCAATCCAGGCATTGCCGGTGACCGGTTCGGTGATTCCGTTAAGTGTAATGGTCCCTTCCACATCGAGGGAAGTCAATGAATAATAATAGGAATAGCCTTCTGCACCCTGGTAAACAAAGCCCGAATCGTTGATCATCAGCGGCCTTTTCAGGGCCGTGTATGTCAGATCAATGCTTCCGGATTCCGATTGAGCATTCAACTGATATTCAAACGGTATGAGATTACCTTGTCCGTCCTGCAGTGTGGTCCATTGCTCATTGCCACCCTGATATACCTGCGCATGAATGTTGAGGTGATCCTGCGACATCACCGGATAAACGCAGGGAAGCGTTTCTGTATAGAACAAACCGGCACTTTCATCCGCAAGGTTAAAAATGCGGAAACCGTCAAAACCAAAAGCGGGGTAATAAAAGTAGGAAAGCATTACGGAATATTCCTTTCCGGTAGTCGATCCTGTAAGGAAAGCATTGGTGTACCACCATTCGGTAGGTTCTGCAGGGTGACGGCCCTCGTCCTGAGGAAAGTAGATTAACGTGCCTTCTTCATGGTAAGGGTAGGTTTTCCAGGATTGTGCACCAACAAGAGTAGCGCAGAATACAAGCACCGCAAAAAGTGAAATTTTCAACATGGATATTGGTTGTGTTGTATAAAAATACAGGATAAAGTAAAAACAGACAAAGTGGCGTATAGTTCTTTGTGATAAAAGAATTTCTACAAAGGATTCAAAGACTCTCTGTATCCGGTTTTTTGAAGAAGATATCTTTTATGTGATAAGGAACTTTCTCATCCAACAGAAGAGCCTCCTGGATAATTTCGTTTATTTCATCAAACGGAATGTCTTTCAGGGTATTGAACACAACCCCCCTCACAAGTTTGCGATTTCCGGCTTTCAACAAGCCTGAATGGTTGGAAAGTTCATTTCCGCGGGTAAAGGCTAGTTCTATGCCACCGTTTTTTTTGGGGTTCAGGTAGCAGATCCATGTTTTCCGGTTAAAGAAGGGGATGCCGAAAGCTATCTTTGCGATAACACCCGGTTGACCCGAAAGTACATTGTAAAAGTAGAGCATGATCTCTTTTTGCTGTCCCTCATACTTGTAAATAAAAGATTCGACCGGGTGCATAATTTTAGATATGATGATGGCAAACCCGCTTGAAGGGTTGAAGGTTAGCTGATAGGCTATTTACTATCCACACAATTGTTATCTGAGATAAACAGAAACCGTTTTCATTTATCCCGAAAGAATAAATGCCATAGTAAGGATTCCGATTCCGGCATTTTCCTATTTCTCTCCATTGCTTATTTCAGCCAGAAATTTGGCGATAAATAGTCCGTTTTCAATCGTAAAAGGCTTTCATAAAACAGAGGCCGCCAAACATCTTCTTTTCTTCCACGTTGTTTTGGGAGAGCGCAATGATTTCCCTGGCCCTGTCAGCCAATTGTTCGTTGTAGGCCATATTTTTGAGGTTTTTTTATATCGCCTTCATCTTATTCCCCTTAGCCTCATGGGTCAGTTCAGCCAGCCCGAGCGCTTCCATTAATGGCGGCACATACATGCCGAACCTTCCCCGGAGGCCCTTCTTCAGTCCATACCATCCGCCAACCGGATTCGATTCAGAACGGCCCCACGTTTCAACGGTCCCTTCTTTGGTGGGCTTCTGCTCATCGGAACTGCCTAATTCCATCCAGTCGCCATGGTTCTTCAGCATGATATGCAGATCGGCAATGCACCGGTGATCATAAAACAAAATGGTTTTCCCTACGGTGCATACCAGGATTTCTTTCTCATCCTTAATTTCGGTATGCATGGAGAAATCAGAAGACAGGGGAGGGGTCTTCAGTTTCCATGGATTTTCTTTGGTGCCCTGTTGCATGATTATCTATTATTAAATTAGGAGACCACTCCGAAAACTATTAATTTGACACAAAGCCCCCAAAACACTATCCGCCAACTGGCGGACACCAATTTTAATAAATAGATATGCAATATTTTGTGTAAATTGGTGTCTTGGCGTATTGGTGTCCAATCTTCATTTTTGACTTTTTAGAGCAAGCTCAACTATTGATAGAAAATCAGCCTGAATAAAGATCAGCCTGAACGGAAATTTCTTCGGAATTAATCTACTGAATCACCAGTTTGCGCGTTTCAACAGCTTTTTCTGATGACACCTGCAACAGATAAATTCCGCTTTCCAAAAGGCTCACATCGATGTTATTACCCGAATTGACCGGGATTTCTTTGCTGAAGACAAGTTGCCCATTCATGTTGAAAATGCTGAGCCTTTTATCCCCGGTATCTTCTGTTCCAAATATTAAGTTAATCTGATTGTCAGCAGGATTCGGATACAGATTAACAGCAAATTCAGGCATTTCCGGAATTCCGGTAGTCGTGTAAGTACTTCTTGCAAAAGCTGCATTGTCGCATACAATTTCCGAAACCGAACCAGGTACATATCCGGTTTGATAGGTATTGTCAGTGGTGTTGAATACGATCATTTTCTGCACAAAACTGGTGTCAAGTCCCACCAGTAAGAGGCTTCCCGAATTCTGATCAAAAGAGGAGGAGCCCACAACGAACCACGGGAATTCTGTTAATTGCCCGCGGGTAGAGACTTCTCCGGTTACCTTGTTCACCTCCACCACATTGCTTCCCAGATAATTGCCCTGGTTGCCGAATTCGGCATTGAGCGCGAAAATGGTGTTGTTCACATTGTCATAATTCACGCTGGTGATGTTGTTGACAGGAGCAGAGGCCTGAAGGATTGTTTTCGTATATGAAAACACAGCGCTGCGGACTGAAATGCCATATAGGCAAAGGGCCGGTGTACCATCGTATCCGATGTAGTACAGAATGCCATCATTTGAGTCGAAGCCGGTGGCATCAACAACGATACCCAGGATCCCGGGTTCGTAAATAGTACCCAGCAGACTGTCGGTGCCGGTTTTGATATCATACTCATTCACAACAATATAATCGATTGAATCGGCGCGGAGGTTGTAGATTTTTCCTGTGCTCATGTCAATCTCAGTAATGTTGGAAAAAGCAGTAAAATTACTCAGTGTCTGGATAGTCGTTTCAGTATTAAAGGCAAACAATCCATAGGAGGTATCAGTAAAGCCGCTCAGATAATAATTGCTGTTGTAGGCATCAAATACCGATGATCCCAGCAGATATGCAACCAGATCGGTGGGATAAGTGGTTTGTGAAGCAGAATCGAGTGCCTGCCATTTTACAATGTCGAGGTTACCTGAGCTCTGATTGTTACTGGTGCCAATCAGATTGACCTGTGCATTGATTCCTTGAAAGGAGAATAATATAGTAGAGATGATAAGTAGGTTCTTTTTCATGTTTTCGGGTCATTCAGATTAATAACAGAGAATCCTGAAAATTGTTTCCTGCCCGTTATTGTGAGACAGGTGTCACAAAGTTACCTCCATCTCAATTATGTTAAGGTAACATCCGGACAATCCTTTTCGGTAAGCTCCAGATCAGCCAAACGCTTTTTGAATGCTTTCACCAGTTTTTCCTTACGTTTTGGCTCGTCTTTCAATACACTCAGGGCTTCCCTGTGTCGTTCATACGCCCTCAAAGGGTTATTGCCTTCAAACTCCTTCACGAGGAACAACATTGCCAGATCGTTAATGGCTTCAGCATAATTGGGAGCATATAAAATGGCATTTTGAAAAGCACTGTATGCCTTGTTGTAGTCTTTCCGCTCGTACCACGCATTTCCCAGGTTATCAAAAGCAAACTGATAGGATGGGTTTACCTTAAGTGCTTCATCGCAATGGTAAATTGCCTTTTTCAGAAAATAGTTCCTGTCAATGATGACCTGTTGGGTTAATGATTCTTTCAGCCTGAATTTCCAGGTTCGGAAAAATGAAGCCGATGTTTGCCCGCCTCTCAATTGTATCGCCCATTCCAGGTATAAATTGGCCAGGTTGTTCTGGGCCATAAAATGCTTTTGGTTGAGTTTCAGCGTTTTTTTATAATAATGAATTGCTGAAATCCTTGTTTTGGTTGATTTGTGCTCATAGTCGGAAACAATTTCAGGCGCATTGTTTTCTTTCGCAGCAAGGGCTTCTGCGTGTTGGTGGGTTGTATAGGCCAGCGACTTGTAGGCTGAATCCAGTTTTTTATTCAGGGCAATCGATCTGTTGGCATATTCAATGGCTTCGTGCAGTGTTTCGAGTGAATTGGGTTTCCCCGTTTTGAAGCGTGTTTGTTTCTGCCCCAATGCATTGGCCATAGCACTCGATGCCCTTGCCCTCAGGTTGCGGTCGTTGCAGTTAAGTGCCTGCCTGAAACAGGCTATTGCTTCATCGTTCAGATGATCCTGGTACTGGTAGTACTTCAAAACACCAAGGTTATATTTCACTACCGGATTGGTACTTTCGTAATCAAGTGCCTGCAGGTATAGCTTTTCGGCACCCTCAAGATCGCTCTGTCTCTTGAGTTCGGTATAGTTCAGGTAACTCCTCAGGCCCTGCGTGAAATACATAAAACACTGCCACGATTTAAACAGATCGCCGCCCGTAAGATCAATGTAAATGCGGTAGGCCATTTCTTCAATTACATCGGGGATATCTTCCTTTTCAAGATTGTTTTCAACCTTCTCCCACAAAAGGCTTTCATTCTTAAGCCATTTGCGCGGGCTGTAATTGTCGAGCGATATGTGCAGGATGGTTTTTTTTGCCCCGTAAAGGTTAATGGTACCAATCAGTGAAGCAGGCTTGATAAACATGGGAAAAATCCTGAATAAAAAGGTGAAAGTGCCGGAAACAATTTTCCCGTAATTACCCAATTGCACCGATGCCAGCAGGTCAATCTCCTTATCCAGATTTTGGCGGAAACTCGGTATATCCTCAAAGGTATTCCAAAGGCTTATTTTTGTACTGGACAATTCATGTGTACGCTTGATGTAGCGAAGTTTAAAAAGCAGCAGGTCTGCAATGCTTTTACCCAGTTCAGTGTCTGCAGGATCATAGCGGTTTGTCCAGGCAACAAAAAGTATCCGTTTTCTTGCCCTGTATGAAATTATCAAGGCAATAACCACAATTATGGATACGACAAAAATATAAGTTGCGAGTTGCGACCATCCGGTTATTAAATCCATAATGCTTTGGGACAAATCCAAAATACCTTCTAAATTGCTATCTTCCATTCAAAACTGTTTACCGTCAAATGATAATTTACACTGACAAGAAATATTGTTTGCTGGAAAAGTAAAATCCAACATCCGGTTCTGATTGCATTCACGGAAATCTTC
>JBBQIQ010000145.1:0-9465 GCA_038325075.1 Bacteroidales bacterium
CAAGCCGGATAATGCCTTCGCTTTCAAACAGCAGGTTGAGGCTGAATAGTTGAATGATCCAGCCGGTCATAGGCGGATGGTCGAAATGGCTCAGATCGGGATAGAGGGCGTAGTTGATGTAATAAACCTCATCGTTGCCCAGTTCGGTAAAGGCTGCAATCAGCAGTCGCACCAGAGTTGAAACAGCCAGCAGCAGCCAGAGGCGGTTTTTATGAAAAAAATCTTGACTCATCATTGTAGTTTCAGTGATGCGAAATTACGAAAAGAAGCATTCGAACATCGTGAGTGAAGTTTGCCGGAAAGTGCGATCAATGAAAGTGGAAGCAAGGAGCCTGCATTTTTTAGATCAAAGTTTTTATTGGAATCAGAAAGCAATCCGGAATTATTATAAAAAAAGTGGAGGCTGCTAAATCGTTGATATTTATTCTATTTTTGAAGTGTTTTCCGGGTTGGGTATTATGACACATAATTTCATCGGGAAATTATACCAGAGAATAATAATCACGTAAATTCTATTAAGACAATCAATAGTATAAAGAAGGATCATGAAAAAATCTTATTTAGTGTTCGCATTGCTGCTTTGGTCCGTGATAAGCTATTCCCAGATCTCGAGATTAAAAAGCAAAATTGGTTTCGATAAATCAGGGAACGAAACCGAATTTGAGGTCACAGACTTCGGTTATGGCCTTCATGCCGGAGGAGCCTATAATTTTTATGACAACAAAACTTCACGGTTTATTGGCAATACAACTTCGGCGGTTTTCGGAACTTCGTTTTTCTACCGTAACTTTTTCGCAGGAATAGAACTTAAACCCGTGGTCAGGTATTCCGAAGAACAAAAAGAAATTCTGTTTTTTATAGATGAAGATTTTGGCCAGAATATGTTTTTTAAATCCAACATTTTCACAACCCAGATATTTGCCGGATTTAGTTATCATCTTGCATCTGATATCAGTTTTGAACCCTATATAGGCTATCTGAACAATAATTTTTACGTTGTAGAAGACAGCATTCAGGACAGATTTGATTTCAATAAAGCCAGAGGATTAACCGCCGGGCTTGTAATCAGCAAATATTTTAAACTCAAAACTTATGGTGAGTATTTTATCATCTATCTGGATAATAACTTCAGTTATTCTAATTTCAGCAATTATCACCCTTCATTGGGCAATCATTATTATTCGGTGGAACTGGGTATTGCACTAAAAAAATGGTTTGTGCGAAAGAAGAACTATTGAGTTATAACAAATAGTTTTTTGTAAAACACTTAACCGCCAGACTTTAGACTTACCTTTGCCCCATGGCAGGCATCTATATCCACATACCTTATTGCCGGCAAAAATGCCACTACTGTAACTTCTTCTCCGTTGCCACGCGTGCTACGATGCCCGCTATGATTGACGCAATTTGCCGTGAAACAGAACTCCGGAAAACATATATTGAAGATAAAACGGTTGAAACCATTTACTTTGGCGGAGGTACGCCGTCGATGCTCGAACCGGCTATGCTGGCTCAATTGATGAAAACGATCAAAAATCACCACCCTGTTTCTTCAGATGCTGAAATCACAATAGAGGCAAATCCGGACGATATAAGCCCGGAAAGTCTCATAAGCTGGAAAACTGCAGGAATCAACAGGCTGAGTATTGGTATTCAGTCGTTCCGCGATGAAGATCTAAACTACCTGAACCGGGTTCACAACGCCGAAAAAGCTATAAAATGCCTGAGGATTTCACAGGATGCAGGTTTTCACAATCTTACGCTGGACCTGATTTTCGGAATTCCGACCCTGGATGATGAAGCCTGGCAACGGAACATCCATAAAGCCGTGGAACTGAAAATACCGCATATTTCAGCTTACGCACTGACAGTCGAGCCAAAAACGGCGCTGGATCTTATGATCCGCAAAGGTAAGGCGGCCCCTGTTGATGAACAGCAATCGGCCCGGCAGTTTGAAGGGATGATGAAAGCCATGGAAGAGTCCGGTTACCTGCATTATGAGATTTCAAATTATTGCCTTCCGGGAAAATTTGCACGACACAACACTGCCTACTGGCAAGGCGAAACCTATCTTGGGCTGGGACCATCGGCCCACTCCTACAACGGCAATACCCGTCAATGGAATGTTTCCGGTATCAGGGAATATCTCGAAGCGATCAAAATCAGTACGATTCCGGCTGAATCCGAAACACTTTCAGTTGAACAAAAGTACGATGAGTTGGTTATGACCGGGCTGAGAACTATGTGGGGTTGCAATGCAGGTGAAATCAGGCAACGGTTTGGCAGCATTTACGCAGATTATTTTTCACAACAGGCCATGTCGTGGATCAGCCGGGGATGTCTTTTGAAATCCGGGGATATCTATACCCTGACGCAGAAGGGAAAATTGCAGGCAGATGGGATTGCCTCTGATTTGTTTTACCTTGATCAGGAAGAGTATTGAATCAGGTCACCTCACCGGCACCAGTTCCAGGCCATGTTTTCGGGCTTCCATTTATCCCTGGCTTTCTGAATGCCTTCAGGATATCCCAATGGTAAAACATTTAGTGGAATCAGGTGAGGGGGTAATTCCAGTGCCTTTCTGACAATCTCAACCCTGTCCTGCGCCGGGTAAACAGCCGTCCATACCGAACCCAATCCCATGGCTTCAGCAGCCAGTAGTATGTTTTGAGTTGCTGCTGAACAATCCTGAACCCAGAATTCCTGTTGCCAATCATTCAATGCCTTTTCCAAATTACCGCAAACAACAATCGCAGCAGTGGCCTGAAGCAACATTTTGGCATACGGAAGGCTAGTGCCCAGATCGTCAAGTAAAGATCGGTCGTTCAATGCGAAAAACATCCATGGCTGACGATTAACCGCAGATGGTGCAGCCATTCCGACCCTGACCAATGTTTCAAGTTGCTCCTCAGTAACCGTCTGATTGGTAAATTGTCTTACACTTTTCCGCGCGAGTATTGACTCAAGGATATCTGATTTCATAATTTTCTTTGCAGTTACTCTTTGAGTGATTTATTTTCTCAGGATAACCTTTAAACTCACCGGCTGATGATCCGACTCAACAAAGCCGGTCGGGATGGTTTCTGCAGAAATTAAATCAATATTCGGTGAAAGCACGAAAAAGTCAATGAGGGTTGTCTTTGTTTTGCCTTCGGAATAAGGAATGTCCACATCGCGATTGGTCGGCAGCTTTGGATCATAGGCATATTGCCAGCCCTCAGGCAAAAAATCGGCCGGGATCGGAGGCTTAATGGTTTTTACCCGGTAGTTGTGCAAAATGGCTGTTGAATCAAAACCCGCAGGATTCTGGTTCCAGTCGCCCCCGACAACCACATAATTTCCTTTATTAAATTCCTCAACCATAAATGTATGGAGTTGAGTAAGCTCCATTTTCCGGATTTCGGCAGCATCGCCAAAAGCAGAATTATGTGTATTAACCAGAACGAACTGATTTCCATTTCCAGCATTGTACCGCGCAACCATAAAGCATCTTTTCAGCATAAAAAGGCTCATGGGCCATGAATATCCCGATTTGAAAGCATGTCTCTCCACTACGGTGGGATTGGTTTTGCCCATCAGCATCAGCCCGGCATGAACCTTACCCATTGGCTGCAACACGGGCATAGGCACCCATGCATTATAATTCAGGGCAAAAAAAGAATTATAATCCGCAAACTTATGCCGGATAACACGGTATTGATTGGAGTGCCAGCTTCTCTTCGCCAGGGTATCCACTTCCTGAAGCAGGATAAAGTCAGGGTTCGGGAAGGAACTTAGCCTTCCCATAACACCACCAAGATATTTTTCGAACGCTTCTTTGCCCGGCCTGACCATAGTTCCGCCTTCATAGAAGAAATCCATTCCGGCACCCAATCCGCAATAGCCGATGTTCCAGGTTACCAATGAAAGAGTATCGGACACCTCAGAAGTTATTCCCTCTGTTATAATTCTTTCAACAGGCTCCGGATTATACTCATTAAGCGTTTGCCATGAAAAGAAAATCAGGACAATAACAAGCAGGGTAATGATTAACCACATGACAAACCGGAGTAACTTTCGGGCTAAGATTTTACCTGACATATTCAAAATTTTACCACAAACCTAAATAAAAATCCGGACAGTAACAATATTAAAATAACAACATTGGTTACCCCTATAATTTGCCGCATACAAGGGGAATGAAGGCTGTAACTATAGATTTTATAAGGCGTCAGATCAAGCCCGGAAGGGATATACATTTGACCGGAAACCTTTAATAATTCAGAAAAACAAAAATTCACTATTTTTACCACCCATTTAACGCTTTAACAACAAATTTTAATGAAATGCCTATACTCGGATCAATCATAAAAAGAGCCATCGAATTCCCAAGTAAAATTCCGCTTGATAAAATCAGGCGTACCAAACCGGACAAACAGCAGGCATCAGCTTTAAAAAAGCTTATTCGTTCGGCTCAATATACATCCCTGGGCGAAACTTATGATTTCGGTGGAATGCTGAAAAAGAAGGATGTAGTGAGTGCTTTCAGGCAGCAGGTTCCGATCAACGATTACAATTCTATTCATCAACAATGGTGGTACCGGGCCCTTAACGGCGAAGCTTTCGTTAGCTGGCCGGGTAAAGTAAAATACTTTGCCCTGAGTTCAGGTACCAGCGAAGCATCCAGTAAATACATACCGGTAACGGCCGATATGCTGAAAGCGATCAAAAAAACCAGTATCCGCCAGATTTTTTCACTGGCAAAATACGATCTTCCACGTGATTTTTATGAACGCGGCATCCTGATGCTTGGCGGAAGCACCCATTTGCACTTCAACGGCACTTATTACGAGGGCGACCTTTCAGGGATTACGGCCGGAAATCTTCCATTCTGGTTTCAGCATTTCTATAAGCCCGGCAACCGCATCTCGAAAGAGCGTGACTGGACAACCAAACTTGACGAGATTATAAAAAATGCCAAAAACTGGGATATAGGTGTTATTGTCGGCGTTCCGGCCTGGCTTCAGATACTGATGGAACGCATAATCAGCCATTATCATGTAAAAACCATTCACGACATCTGGCCGAACCTTTCCATTTATGTGCATGGTGGGGTATCGTTTGCCCCTTATGCCAAAACTTTTGATAAACTGCTTGGCAAACCCCTTATTTACATAGAAACCTACCTGGCTTCGGAAGGGTTTTTGGCTTACCAGTCGCGTCCGGGAACCAATGCCATGCAATTAGTACTCGACAATGGCTTATTCTTTGAATTTGTCCCTTTCACTGACGAAAATTTTGATTCGGACGGGCATATTCTCAAAACAGCTAAAACCTATATCATCAGTGATGTTGAAGAAGGTAAAGAATATGCCTTGCTGTTGTCGTCCTGTGCCGGGGCCTGGCGCTATCTGATCGGCGATACCATCAAATTTACTTCAAAGGCTCTGTCTGAAATTGTGATCACGGGCCGCACCAAACACTTCCTCAATCTATGCGGCGAACACCTCTCACAGGAAAACATGAACAGGGCAATACAATTGCTTGAGGAACAATTGAATATTCCGGTTCCTGAATTTACCGTTGCAGGCATTAAGCACGACAGCCTGTTTGCCCATAAATGGTACCTCGGTACACCCAACGACCTTTCAACGATTGATGTGCAGGCTGTCCGCGACCGGATCGACCAGAACCTGAAAGAGCTGAACGACGATTACCGCGTTGAGCGCATTGCGGCTATCCGCGAAATAATTGTAGAAGTGCTTCCACTACACCTCTTTTACGACTATATGAAGCTGCAGGGCAAAGAAGGTGGACAAAACAAATTTCCAAGAGTTGTTAAAACTGAAAAGCATGCCTTTTGGGAACAATATCTTGATAATAATTTTAGGCATAAGTAGCTGAATATGCACCCTCTTCTGGAAGGTATGATTCTTGGTTTCACCCTCGCCGTTATGCTGGGGCCGGCCATGTTTTCGCTTATCCAGACCAGTATTCACAGGGGTTTATACCGTGGAATGTTATTGGCCGGCGGTATTTTTATCAGTGATTTCGCACTGGTGGTTCTTTGCTACCTGGGTGCGGTTCAGGTAATTGGAAACGACCGGAACTATCTGATGTTTGGCATCATAGGAGGTTTAATTCTGGTTGCTTTCGGGGTGGTCACATTCCTTCGTAAAGTAAATGTTACCGACGAAAACAACCTTATTGAGGTAAAAATGCCTGGTCCGCTCACCTACATTTTCAAGGGATTCTTCCTGAATTTTGCCAACCCGTTTGTCTGGCTTTTCTGGGTTTCAGTGATGGTTACGGTAAGCAGTGGCTATGGCACCGATTCATGGTCCATCAAAACGTTTTTTGCGGGAAGCTTGCTGACGATTTTTGGTACAGATATCCTCAAAGTAATTGTTGCCAATAAGCTAAAGCGTTACCTGAAGCCACGCCTGCTTATTATGGTAAATCACGCGGTCGGGATTATGCTGGTGATATTTGGAATTTACCTTTTGATTAAAACCATTCTGAATTTCTAAAACAGAAAGTAATTGTAAAAATTAGGGACACGACAGGTCGTGTCCCTAATTTTTACAATTCAATTCAATTTGTTACCAATCTGATACTATTCCGCCAGATTTATTTTTATATCCTTAATATTCAACTGAATATCCTTTTTCCCGTTCCATTCATTTTCTTCGATGTGGTAGCAGATATCAAAAGGTTGTCCACTGCTGATATAAGAAAAGTGGTCGCCTTGCTGGAATGCAATGGCAGGGAAAGGATTGGAGGCAATTTCGGGATGGCCGATGGTCAGTTTCAGGTGGTTTTTGCCAACCACCCGGCCATAACCATTGTCGATAACGCCTTTGGTTTGAAAAACCGGCGACATATTCCCGGGCCCGAAAGGCGCAAACTGCTTCAGCACCCGGAGAAACTTCTTGTTGATCGAATTCAGGTTTATCTCCAGATCAATCTCAACTTCGGGTGTCAGCATTTCTTCGGTGATCATGCGGGTGGCTACTGTCTCAAACTTTTCGATAAAGGCATTCAGGTTTTCGGGCCTCATCGACAAACCGGCCGCATATTTATGCCCGCCGAAATGTTCGAGCAAATCGCTGCACTCATCAATGGCATCGTAAATATCAAAATCCTTGATCGATCGTGCCGAACCGGTAATCAGGCCATTGGATTGCGTAAGGACAATGGTGGGGCGGTAGTACGATTCAATTAGCCGTGAGGCCACAATTCCGATAACCCCTTTGTGCCAGTCGGGGTTATAAACCACGGTTGAGCGGGCACTTCTGAGCCTGGGCACGGTCTTTATCGCATCCATAGCCATATCGGTGGTGGAGGTGTCCAGGTCGCGGCGGGTAGTGTTAAAGTCGTTGATTTGCTGGCCTATCAGTTCAGCTTTAGCATGATCCTGGCATATCAGCAGTTCCACCGAATTGCGGCCGCTTTCAATCCGTCCGGCAGCATTGATGCGGGGCCCAAGCAGAAAAACAAGGTCAGAAATGCTGAGTTCGCGGCTGAAGATAAAGTTTTCATTGCCTTCTTCCAGTCCGTTGAGCGTTCCGATTAACGGAGCTGCACCTTCAGGTTCAACTTTCCGGTTAACATTGGAAAACTTCAGAATGGCTTCAAAGCCAGGCCTTGGATTGTGGTTGAGCAGCCGAAGGCCATAATAGGCGAGAATGCGGTTTTCACCGGTAATGGGTACGATATCTGAAGCAATGCTAACGACCACCAGATCGAGGTATTTATGCAGCACTTCGAACGGAATCATTTTGGTGGAAGCCAGCGCCTGAATCAGTTTAAACCCAACACCACAGCCCGAAAGTTCTTTGAACGGATAAAGACAGTCCAGCCGCTTGGCATCGAGTACAGCCACTGCATCCGGCAAAAACTCGCCCGGGCGGTGGTGGTCGCAGATAATGAAATCGACCCCTATTTCGTTGCCTTTGGCAACCTTATCAACAGCCTTAATCCCGCAATCGAGCGCGATAACCAGTCCGTACCCGTTGTCACGGGCATAATCAACGCTCTGAAATGATATACCATAGCCTTCGGCATACCGGTCGGGAATATAAAAATCGATTTGTGAATGGTTGAGTTCTTCTTTCAGGAAAGTATAGACAAGCGCAACAGCGGTGGTTCCATCCACGTCGTAATCACCGTAAACGAGTATTTTTTCCTTTTTTTCAATGGCATTGATAACCCGCACGACAGCCTTGTCCATATCCTTCATCAGAAATGGATCGTGCAGGTCGCTGAGTTCAGGTCTGAAAAACGCACGGGCTTCCGCAAAGGTATTTATATCCCGTTGCATCAATAACTCAGCCAGAGCCGGTACCACACCCAACGCTGCAGCCAGGGAAGTAACCTTTTCAGGATATCCGCCCGGTTTCAATACCCATCGCTTATACATTCACAGTTATTTTCGAAGGGTAAAAATAGGGATTTCGGAGCAGAAACAGGAATAAAAAATCCGGTAGAAATTAATAAACTTTGTAAACGGTAGGTAAGGTTAATAATTTGGGGATGGTTAACAATTTGAAAAGACGCAAGTTGAGCGATTTACTCTCCAAATCGCTCAACCTGGGATTTGGTATTTGCTTAAAACATTGTTCTGTTTCAGGAGATAATTTTTTTTAACAAGAAAGGCAGTTTGTCAAACTGTTATCTACTTTCTGAATGGATCGATTCCGGAAGGGAGTAGCTCAATCGTTCAATTTGGGTAACCCTGGATCAGGTTTCCATAAATCTATCATTTGGCATTTTTCATTTATATACAAAAAAGCGATGACCGAAAACTGTTATCAACAGATGAAGTTATTTCGTTTTCTTAAATCACTTGATAACTTTATATTTTATCCGGGCAGATGAACCATAAATAATTATACATTAGTCAAAACAAAAGTCGTTGCGTATGATTTTTTAACATTATGTTTTCCGATAACCCTGCTACCAACCAAATCTGTCGCCCCTTTATGAATGCAGGGGGGGGTATTTAGCTGTATATCAACAAGTTATAAAATATCTATATTATCCTGCCCATTGCCTTTCATTTCCGGCACCAGCAAAACTTTCCCATTTGCTGGTTTCAGGTTATTTGCAGCGGTTCCCCCCTTAGTAAAACCACTTACTAAAGAAATTCTTTTTGAGATTTATCACTTAGTAGGTTCAAATACCAGCCAAACTGTAAAATTCAATAAAACCAGACAAAGATATCTATGAAACTCATGCAGGAATTGGATATGCGACTGGAGCCCATGCCGGAATATATGAAAGACGAAATCCTGGAAGGTGTGTTTGTACTCTCTGCCAAAGAGTTGATGGAAGCTAAAAGGGACATGGATATGCAGCTTTTTAATTATGGTTTCAACCGATTACTTTCAGTTTCATTAACGGATACCATACCTGTAGCAGCCGACACGCTGATGGCCCTTCTTGCAGCCGATGGCAGTGCTGAATCATTGATGCGGCAGGCAT
>JBBQIQ010000146.1:0-9455 GCA_038325075.1 Bacteroidales bacterium
TGCTGATACTTAACAGCCTGTTCAGCCTTTGCGGGGAACCGCTGTATCCCGCCAAAGTCGGAACGTACAGTGGTCCCTCATAAGTGGCGGGATAAATCGTGTGAAACGCACCGGTTGGCTTAAGGACTCACCGGGCGTCTACCCGATTATGCACTGGGCTTCGTTGAACTTTCCTGTTTTCTTTTCCTGAAATACTCGATGATTTCTTCTTTGGTCATTTGGGAAAGTTTCTCACTTAATTTCTCACGTTGATCACGCATGAATTTCACAGCGTCAAATGTTTTTTTAACTGTTGTCTTCATATGTCATAAAGGCTCTTGGTGAACGAATTTCTAATTCTTTGTAGCCATTCTTGATGTTGACCGAATTGTAACCGCGAATTCTCTGGATGTTCACGATATGCCTGAAATTCCAGCTAATAAGGTAGTCCGCACGGTTTATTGTTGCAAGGGCAATATGCAGACAGTCTGCAAAACTTGTTTGACCTACAACTCTCCCGGAAATATATTGTGTTGCTAATTCGACTGCCTCATCAATTGTTTCCAGAAATTCTGTGTTCTCAGCCTTCAAACTTGTGACTAATTTCTTTACTCTCTCCGGAGCCGAACTCAATTCGTCTTGAGTTACAGTAGAGAAAAGTAGTTGAAATTCTCCTTTTTGAAGTCTCTCGAAAAGTGGTCTTGTAAATTCGGAAAATTCCTCGTCGAAAAAACCGCCAAAAACTGAAGTGTCAATTTATATTCTCTGTTTCATGGAATAAAGGTACTCAAAATTTCCAAAATTCTGTCCGGCTTTTTTTTCTCCGGGTTCGGAGCCAGCCTTGTGCATGCCTTTTCTTATTTCTTTTATTACCAATGTTTTATATTTACATTTTATTCTCTGAATCATCTCAAATATATTATGTGGGTCATTCGGATGATCCATGGAGAAGGTTATCTGAACACAATTTTTCAGAGCATACCACTTATACTTCTAAACACCGGCCATGGAAATTATCCGCAGTATTTCTTTGCAGCGAATCCAGAGCAGATGCGCTGAGGATTGAGAAATTCATCAAACATCAAAAATCCCGAAAACTAATTGAAGCGATGATTTCTGATAAACCTCTTGTTGGGGTCTTGGCTCAATTGCCTGCCGGTCGGCAGGCAGGGTTAGAGCCCCGCACTTGCGGGAAAGGACCGAACGTTAAGTTGACACTAATTCGACGGGGATGTTTAACTTCGGGTTTACCAGCCTTGTCTTAAACAAAGACCAAGGTGTAATCAGTGAAAAAAGCGATGATGCTGATACTTAACAGCCTGTTCAGCCTTTGCGGGGAACCGCTGTATCCCGCCAAAGTCGGAACGTACAGTGGTCCCTCATAAGTGGCGGGATAAATCGTGTGAAACGCACCGGTTGGCTTAAGGAGCATTAGTCCTGAAGAATTGAAAAGATATATTGAAGTGAAAGGTCGCAATGGATCTGATGTTAGTGTTGCTATGTGAGAATGAGATGAACCGCTTAGCTCAATTGGGTGATTCTGCCTGGTTGTATATTGTTATCAATTGCAAAACTGCCCCCGAATTGTATCGAATCCAAAATCCGGCGAAAACACTTAGTTTTGAATTAAAATCAAAAGGGGTACAATACTTTCTACCGATGGGTGAATGGAAAATTAAAACCCCAATGGCATAGTTAACCCCAAAAAGGTTGGTTTCAATCTATTGTCTGGAATTCCCAGACGGAATAGAGATTAATGATAGTGTGAAGATGCTTGTAATGACAGAATTAACGTTGTTTAGTATAATGAGAGTGGATTTTCATCTATAGATTCCGGTCGGGATGATGATAAACCTGTAAACAATGTTTCTGCACGCGATAATAATTATTATAAAACACTTGCAATAAGCCCCGAAAAAAGGGGTATATTGCAAGCAATTTATAAAGATAAGGTTGTGATTGATTCTATTAAACATACGAGTGATTATCTGAGAGTTCTCCGTAGTAATGGAAGGTATGCTTTTACTATAGATGATCTGATCGAAAATGTACCAAAGACAGTTAAGAATCTGAGAAAGGATCTTGACAGACTTCGGGATAAAGGTGAAATAGTGAATATCCGGAGGGAATTTTATACCATTCTTCCTGATGAGTACCGTAACATGGGTGCTCTACCGGTAGAGTTTTACATAGATGACCTGATGAAGCATCTGAACAAACAATACTATGTTGGCTTATTCAGTGCAGCTATGTTTTTTGGGGCTGCACACCAGCAACCGCAGGAGTTTTTTGTGATATCAGAGTCCCCCAAGCCAAGAATGGTTCAGAGCAATAATCTTCGTATAAACTTCAGCGCTAAAACGAAGTTCCCGGCTTACGGCATCATAGACCGCAAAACGGAAACCGGATATTTTCGCATATCCGGGCCGGAGTTGACCTTTCTTGATCTGATCTACTTTGAGCAATCTATGGGGGGCTTCAGCCGGATTATTACGATCCTACAGGAGTTATCGGACAATATCAGTATTAACAGGATGAAGGAAGCAATGATGAATGATTTTACCCTCAGTACCATACAAAGAGCCGGGTACATCGCTGAGGAAATACTGCTAAATAATAAGTTGGCTAACGTATTTGAAAACAAACTGTCAAAGGAAAAAACACAGGTGGTGTTACTTAAATCATCGGGGAATAGGGAAGGTATATTAAATAATAGATGGAAAGTATTTGCGAATGCCCAGATAAAAGGTGATATATGATACCAAAAGCATATATTTTAGAGTGGCAGAAATATGCGCCCTGGCAAACAAATGCACAGGTGGAGCAGGACCTGGTAATTGAAAGAGCGCTGATAGCGCTGTTCTCAAATGACATGATCCGGGAAAATCTGGCTTTAAGAGGTGGTACAGCTTTGCATAAAATTTTCATGAAACCACAGGTCAGATATTCTGAGGATATTGATTTGGTACAAATTAAATCAGGCCCAATTAATCCGGTGATGCAGGAAATAAAAAAGGCCATGTCATTCCTGGGTTCTAAGCGTAACACTAAGCAAAATCTTCGGATGAATACCATCGTTTATCGTTTTGATACTGAGATAGCTCCGGTCATTAATTCGCGCCTGAAACTTGAAATAAACAGTCGCGAGCATTTTTCAGTTTTGGAATGGAAAAAGGTAAATCATCAACTCATAAGTACATGGTTTACAGGCAGTACTGATATTATATCTTACGAACTCGAAGAATTACTGGGAACCAAGTTAAGGGCACTTTATCAGCGAAGTAAAGGCAGGGACCTATTTGATCTGTATTACTCTCTGGTGCATCAAAATCCGGATTGCGACAAAATTATTGCTTGTTTCAAAAAATACATGGAATTTAGTACCGGGAAATTCTGCTCAGCCGCTGTTCTCTTGAAAAATCTTGATGGGAAAATGCTTGATCCGGATTTCAGAGGTGATACCAAAGGTTTACTACGGCCTGAATTAGACTATGATATTAATCTGGCCTACGAACTCGTTAAAAAAGAACTTATTGAAAGAATCTGAAATGACCCAATCAAAAAAACTCATCGAAGTGGCCATGCGATTAAGGAAATATCGGCTGAAAGCGTAAGGGATAAATCTATCAGGCACGGGCATATTTCAACCCTACACCTTTGGTGGGCACGCAGGCCGTTACCCGTTTGCAGGGCAGTGGTATTTGCCAGCTTAGTTCCCGACCCTTTGGATGAGAACTGCCCACAGGCTTTTAAAGATGCTGTGCAACTTTTGATAGGACAGGCTTTTGCGATTCAATCAGGGACATCACCAGTGGATTGGTATAAACCCTGCGACGATATCCCATATACTGCTGCCATTGATCAAATGGAAGATAACCTGCGTAATCGTCTTTTGATGTTTATAGGCAAATTTTTGGATAAATATGCTAAAATGGGTGAGAAAACCCCGGCAAAGGATATGCTGACCGAAGCCAGTCTAATTAAATGGGAGTGTCGACCGCAACCTGTGTAGAGCTCTTTCTGTACACCTTAAATAATTCATTATACTCATTGTCTATCAGCGCATTAAGGGTACTAATAGAGCAAATCCAACCTTTGGGTTTTGAGATAAAAATTTTTTTCTCTGCTCGTTTTGTCATAATTGTCTAAATGATCAGAGTGTGAATGTGAAGCAAATATAATAATTATATTTTATATAGACAATATTATGTTTATTTATTTTAGTAAAGTAGAACTAAACACAGGCCATGGAAATTAGCCGCAGTATTTCTTTGTAGCGAATCCAGAGCAGATGCGTTGAGGATTGAGAAATTCATCAAGCATCAAAAATCCCATAAACTAATTGAAGCGATGGGTTCTGATAAACTTCGTGCGGACAGCAGAGGGGGCCCAAGCTGGAACCCCTTGACAGTATTGAGTAAAACCTGAACAGGTACCGTGAAAGGGGAAAGTTCCAAAAGTTTCTGTCAAATATTGAATAATTGACTATAGTTTAACTCTACAACTTCTTTATATTTTAATTTTCCGGCATCAGATAGAAATGATTTATCAACAAACAAAAGCATCCCTGCCTTAGCTTCGCGAAATTCTTTCTCTACAGTGATTAATAATCTATCCTTTACGCCTAATCTTTTTCCTAATTCATGCAAGTCTCCAATTTTATAATTATATGTGGCCGTAAGCAAATTTTGTTTTGTTCTCTCCATTTCTTTGAATAAGTTCATTGCTATTTGGGGGTCATTGATGTGGAGTTTTGTGTTCATTAAATCATAAGAAGGGGACAATAACATATCGCCACCAGTTGATTCCAAAAGGGAAAGGTTTTTTAAGTGAACATCTCCATTCCCTGTAAGGAAGTTGAAAACAAGAATTCTTATGAAACTTATCTGGTCTGTAGGATTAAGTCTATTTCCAACATCTTCGTAAGAAAATGAATTATATTTATAAAGGCCATGGTCGTTTGGGCCGGGAGTAGCATTTAATACAGAGACAAAATCTTCCTGACGCAAAACATTGCCTTTTTTATCTCTATCAAATCTTCTTGTAAGGTAAGCCGGGTCGCCGTTTGCGAAATATACCAATCCACATTTTGATGTTGGGATATTAAACAATTGGTCAGCAATAGTCATAGTCAAATGTTCATTTGCTGGTGAATCCTTGTACAATTCTCTTCTTGTATCCAAAAATGGCTTGACAATGTACATTGATTTAATATCTCTGTTAGGCGCTAAAAGTTTATTTTTATCTCTTCCAATAAACCCCTTGGGTTGTACTCCTGAAATGCTAAATCCTGCAGGCTGTCCCATAATTCTATCCTGAATATCATTCCAATTAAATATAAGTTGGACAGGGACTTTAGACCTGTCAAATAGTTTGGTTTCGCACGCTGAACAAAAACCATTTATATTCTCCTTTAAACATCCGCTACAATTGGCCATTATTCTTCAATTTTTTTTATTGTAATTGCGCCTATTGTATCTTTTTCGCAAGTAAACATTAGCAGGCTCCAATCATCATTGGTATCAATACCTAATGCCTTGCATTGTAATTCCCGATTGAATCCTTCACTTAACATTGATTGAAAATTTGCAAATAATCTCTCTCCGTTAAATCTTTTTTGAGATTTAGGCATATTAACAGATATAGGAGAAGTGTTTTCATTTAATATGAATGCATCATCATACTCGAAGTGGTATCCATGTTCATCTCTCCAGAGCACTCCAGCATTGTGTTTCCCTTTATATATCACTTGTAACTTCATTTATCGGTTTTTTACAACTAGTATTATTTCAAGATGTAAGAAATGAAATATCTCATTTAGCGTATCAAATGATGGGTTTGCTTTTCCACGCTCTATTTGTGATAAAGTGACAACGGACAATCCTGTATATTCTGCAAGTTGGCTTTGTACCAAAGACATTATCTGCCTTCTTTCCTTTATTTTTTGGCCTAATTCTATTTTAGTCATCGAGCGGATTTTAATTATATTTAAATTATTATGACAAATATACACTAAATTACCTTCAATGACACTATTATTAAAATATATTTTAATTATTTCAACAAACATGGTTTTAATGCTGTGTCTGTCAAAATTCTTTTAATATATTTTAAGTTGGGTTTTTGTTTAAAAAATTGCCGAACCGGACGCACAGGTCAAATTGCCCACATCGCGCCGATTTGAATACAACTTAACCGCGGATTAAGCCCTTAAATTAAAAAACGAGGCCCCTGGAAACTGGTCTGTCCAGGAGCGAGGCCATGAAACGTGAGAAATATCTTAACACCGGCGTTGGACGGGAATTTCTGTTATCTGTAATCCGTCATAATTAATCAGAGGGTCGTCTGCGCGGCGGATATAGCAATGGTTGGCTTTCAAATCAACCACTTACATCGTTTTGTAAGTAATTTTTTTTGTAACGCCAGAAACACGAGAATCTTTATTTTTATAAAACAGGATTTGCTTATCCAGCAACCCCTGATGACACACAACTTTAACTGCTAACTTTCCACACCGGTTTTTTCCCGGCAGGTTTTATCTGCACTGGTATATCCTTCGGTTTTGCTGTTTGATTTAATACGACATGGTCTCTCAACCCTTTATATCTCAAATCGTCTGATTTCCAGTCTTTTTGTTGTTCCTTGTTGTTATCCTGGTGTTGTGATAAGACATATTCTTTCGAACTATTGTACCTCAAATCAGGGGTCTTCCCATCCTTCCTGTAAACAATGATAATCTTTTTTTCAGGTGTTTCTCCGGTTTTCATAGTGGTTTCTTTATTATCTCTTGTCATTTACCCTGACCAGAGTTTGTTTAATTCATACGATGACACAAAGTTCGTGATTTGGAACCCCGGAAGCATTACACATTTTTGGGAATTCCTTACATGTTTCCCACATTGCAATTTCGTTCAGTAGCGAAGCGACTGATCACCTATGACTGGTTTAACAGGATCATCCGATCCGCCTTGATCATAATGCATCTAAACAAGTGGGTTATACCCGGGTGAATTGGGATGAAATTATACTGGTGAATTTTTCACCGAACTCATGCAGGATTTTTAAATGGCAGGATAAATGGCCACTAATGTTTTGATGATCTGTTAATAAGACACCTGTGGTTGTATGAAAATTTATATGTCCATCGTTTGCATACCACACAAAATCAGTACTCTAAGATTATAGACAGGAGATCTTTGTGTTGCAACTTTGAGTTGCGGTGAAATTTGCATGATGGAGAGAGACGCGAGGCATCGCGTCTCTGCCTTCCTGAAAAATTCAATTATGCAACTACTCAACCTTGCAACCTTGAAACCCTGAAACTCTTGATGAAACCCTGAAACCCCGCCTGACCGACAAATAATCATTCTGAGATTCAGCATTGTAAAAGTCAGTCGGGCAGGCCTGTAACTCTTGATGAAACTCGGTAACCCTGTAACTGTTGAAGCATTAGAACCCTTAAATTTCCCTTTCTTTGCCCTTCCGGAAATCTTACCTGGAAATTTCATTTACTGCCAACGGGCAATTTTTCAAAATGAGTATATTTGTTGCTCAATTCTTAAGCCTTGTCAGATACTGCTATGGGACTGAAGGGGCGAAGCTTGAAGCAGCCAGCCGGAAACCGATCCGGGAAAGCGTGAAATAACTCCGAAACATTTAATATTATTTTCAATCCCGCACGTGCGGGATTGAATCTTTGAACCTTTGAACGCGCGCAGCGCTTTGAACTCTTGAATCTTTGTCCCGCACGTGCGGGATTGAATTTTTGAACTCCGGGCTTTAAATGTCTAAGCAGGCAGATACCAACACCTAATTTACAATTAAGTGGTTATCTTTGCATTAAAGTATTACCCAAATTGAGCGATTTGAAAAGGAAAATAGCTCAATCGATCAGGAAATTGTAAGCAATCACAGTAAAACAGTTTCATGGCTTTGGTAATTGCAACAATTTCCAAATCTGGGTTTTCCCTGAGTAAAGCGATTTTTCGCTTTACTCAAATCGCTCAACTTAGGT
This sequence comes from Bacteroidales bacterium, assembly GCA_038325075.1. GTDB lineage: Bacteria > Bacteroidota > Bacteroidia > Bacteroidales > Lentimicrobiaceae > Lentimicrobium. The sequence continues at coordinate 7,994 of JBBQIQ010000146.1, forward strand.
ATTAAATGGAAACTGCAAAACGACATACATTCCTCAAACAAATCCTTTGGGATTATAATATCTCTGCCGAAGATATCGAAGCTGTATTACGCGGAGATATGAAACAGGCCGGGCATTATAATCAGGAAATGATTTTTTTAAAAATACTGGAATCATACTCCTGGTTCACAATACTCCAATTATTTAGCCCAATCCAAATAAAATTTTTATTAACCAATCAGGTTATCAAAAAACTCAGATTACCTTCTTTGCGACTAAAATATGAATTCGTCCAACAAAGATTACAACAAGTTATACCAACTGCAGGATAAATTTCTTTCCTGGTGGCTTTCCCTTGGCCTTCCTTTTTACCTGACAGGAGGAACAGCGCTCGGACGCTTCTATCTTAACCACCGGTTTAGTGACGATCTTGATTTCTTTACCAATGCCAATAATCAATAAACCAATTCCATTGCTGAATTGAATCGCAAAATTAAAGGACGGTTTGAGGTTAATATACAGCAATCCCTTTTTTCCGACGACTTTACAAGGTTTTTTATAACTGAAAATGATCTTTTCTTAAAGATAGAGCTGATAAACGATATTGAATATTACGCCGGGAAACCTAGAGCGTATAAATACGGTTTGATAGATACTCCCTAAAATATTTTATCAAAGAAACTTACTGCATTGGTTGGCCGCGATTAGCCAAAAGATATTTTCGATATTATACACCTCTCCACCAGCTATTCGTTCAATTGGATGGATATTTTTTATCATGCCAAACAAAAAGCAGTAATCAACGAACTGGATGTTGCACAACGGTTGGTTTCATTTCCTGTCAAATGGTTCGAAAATGTGAACTGGCTAACCACACCAATAAACTTAGAAGAATACCGTTTTATTTTATCCAGGATAGCCGACGATTTTTTACTTGGCAAAGCCAACTCTTTTGGGGAAAATCAACAACCTATTGAAAATGCAAAACCAATCCTTTAACCCGACCGGATTTCGGACCTGCCCGACAGACCAATGCAATTGAATTTCGGATTTCGGTCCCGCACGTGCGGGATCGGACCCGCCCGACAGACCAATGCAATGTTAATTTCTAACCTGCCCGACTGGCCAATGCAATTTAATTTCTAATTTCTAATTTCTAATTTCTAAAACCCTCTTACCTATTATCTGTTACCTGCTACCTGTTACTTGTTACCTGTTACCTAAATATACCTGACGGGGCGAAGCTTTAAGCAGCCAGCCAACATTCAATTCAATCCCGCATGTGCGGGATTCAAAATTATCCTACTAAAGTCATGGTTCCCAAATTTTTGAATTTTTGTCTCGCACGTGCGGGATTGAATTTTTGAATTTTAATTACTGATGAAAAAAGCTGAAATCGTAATCTATAAGGAATCTGATAGTCCCGATTTCCAGATTGAAGTGAGAGTGGAGGATGAAACTGTGTGGCTTAATAGGCAGCAGA
>JBBQIQ010000147.1:0-9346 GCA_038325075.1 Bacteroidales bacterium
ATAGCCAAGTCCGATTACGCCAATGTTTATTGATTCGTTCATAAAAACAGTATTTTAATGCCTGAAATTATATTATTGGTTAACAATTAGTTACAATGATTTAAGAATGGGATGATAATCACCTTTTAAACCCACAGCATCACGGTTTCTGATATCGTAAACGGTATGGATGCTTTGTCTTGCTTCGTCCAGTCCGAAACCGCCTCCACCTAAAATATCTTCGTAGGAACGGGTATGCAGGTCGGTAAATCCATCGCTGAATTCAAATTCCTCACCTTCGATGGTTAGTGAGCGGTAGGTCCGTTTCCCGGATTCAAGCACAGCTTTGGGCAGGGTATTCGCGTCAATACTCAGGAACCATCTGACCCTTGCCTTTTTAAGCTGAAGGTATCCGGCAGCTTTGTCCTTTTCCATAAGGTGAACAACATTTTTCTCAACGTCACCGAAAATCCATGAAAGCATATCAAAGAAGTGAACGCCGATATTTGTTGCAATACCACCTGATTTTTCTGCAAATCCTTTCCAGGAAATAAAATACCATTTTCCGCGGCTGGTAATGTAACTGAGGTCTATGTCATAAACTTTATCAGCCGGACCTTCGTCAATTCTTTGTTTCAATGCGATTATGGCCGGATGCAACCTGAGTTGAAGGATTGTGAAAATGTGCTTGCCACTTTCCTTTTCAATCTCCTTAAGTGCATCTACATTCCAGGGATTCAGCACGATGGGTTTCTCGCAAATCGCATGGGTATCGTTCCTGAGGGCAAGCCTGATATGGGCATCGTGCAGGTAATTGGGTGAACAGATGCTCACAAAATCAATCTTGTGGTCACCTTTCCTCCGGAGTTTATCAAGGTGTCGGTCGAAGCGTTCGGGTTCGGTGAAAAAATCAGCTTCAGGGAAGTAACTGTCGATGACCCCGACTCCATCGTACTTGTCGAGTGCGGTAATCAGATTGTTTCCGGTGTCTTTAATGGCTTTCATGTGGCGGGGGGCTATGTACCCCGCTGCGCCTATCAGGGCAAAGTTTGTAATCCCAATTCCAGTATTACTCATTCAATACGTTTTTAATCAGCAATGGAAAACATAAACTTATTCTTCTATAGTAAATCAGATAAAAACCTAGCCATGAAACTGTTTTGCTGTGAACTGCTTACAATTTCCTGATCGATTAAGCTCTTTTTCTTTTTAAATCGCTCAATTTGGGTAAAAGATTTATTTCCGAAATACAGATAAGTAATTATCTATTGGCTGCAAAGTTAGCAAACATTGTTCTTATTTGGATTAAGAACAGAGAATGTGTAAAGATGTTTACAATATTTCGACCCGATCAGCTATACATGCCGGTAAATTAATTTTGTAGGTGCTGGTTATTTGTTCTTGTTGCTCTTAACTAAACTCAGCACAAATATCCCGAAACCTTAACCGTATGTCAATAAAAAATCCCCGTCTGACGGGGATTTTTTATTACTTTAATAAGGCGAGTGCTTCCTTTATTCTTCTTGCCGATTCAATCAGTTCGTTATCTGAAGTGGCATAGGATAACCTGATACAGCTTGGATTTCCGAATGCCTCACCCGGGACAAGTGCTACGTGCGCTTTGTCTAACAGGTAATTACACAAATCTGTGCTGTTATTGATTGTAACTTCACCGGTTTTTTTGCCAAAATACCAGGTTACTTCCGGGAAGAAATAGAAGGCGCCATCGGGAACATTGGTTTTAAATCCAGGAATATCATTGATCAGGTCAAGAAAGAGATCGCGTCGTTTTTTGAATGTTGCAAGCATGTTATGCAATTCTTCGGATTCTGCCGGATTGGTGAGTACAGCGGCAATGGCAGCTCTTTGCGAAATGCTACTCGCACCCGAAGTAAACTGTCCCTGTATCTTATCGCAGGCTTTTGCAATTTCAAGGTCAGCAACACAATAGCCGAGCCGCCAACCGGTCATGGCAAAGCCTTTTGATACACCGTTGATTATGATTACGCGGCTTCTGATTGATTCGAACTGAGCAATAGATTCATGTTTGCCCTTGAAATTTATCAGTTCGTAAATTTCATCTGAAATTATGTAAATTTCCGGGTGCTTTTCAAACACGGCAGCAAGGCCAGCAAGTTCTTCCCGGGTGTAAACTGATCCGGTTGGGTTGCAGGGACTGCTGAAGATGAAAACTTTACTTTTGGGTGTAATGGCTGCTTCGAGCTGCGCCGGTGTTACTTTAAAGTCGGTTTCAACGCCGGCCTGAATTACAACCGAAGTCCCTTCAGCGAGTTTTACAATTTCGCGGTACGAAACCCAATATGGGGCTGGCACAATCACTTCATCGCCCGGATTTACCAGGCTTAGCATGGTGTTAGCCAAAGCCTGTTTGGCACCGGTTGACACAACGATCTGTTCAGGGCTGTAATCCAGTCCATTGTCTCTTTTTAGTTTGTGAACAATGGCTTTGCGCAAATCAAGATAGCCGTTTACAGGCGGATAGAAAGTATAGTTCTGATCCAACGCTTCTCTGGCGGCATCTTTAATATGGTCGGGCGTATTAAAATCGGGTTGGCCGATACTCAGGTTGATCACGTCGAACCCCTGTTCTTTTAATTCCCTGCTACGTCTTGTCATTGCTAGGGTTTCCGATTCCCCGAGCCTTGAAATCCTGTCAGATAGTTTATTCATATCTTTATCTATTGAAGTTTATCCGGTGATAATGTGGAAGGCGACAAATTTAATGAAATTAAATTTCGGGAAACAAGCATTTAGAAGATGAAAAAGTTTAAAATTTACGACCTTTGCCTTGATTTGTTAAAACTTCATTCGAAATGGGCTTATTGCGCGATGTTTTGCTTATAATGCTTCCGGCTTTGCTAACCGGTTCAGCGGTTTTCCTTGTTATCAGGCACAATTACAAAATAGGCAACGAAAAGCTTGACCGTGAGTACAAACTGGAGAGGCTGAGGCTTGTTAATCCGGTAAGATTGCAGGCCTACGAAAGGATGGTGATGTTACTCGAGAGAATGATGCCTTCCCAGTTGATCATTCGCAATGTTGTACCGGGAACCTCGGCAGGCGAACTGCAAAATTCGCTTACCACCAATATTCGTCAGGAGTTTGACCATAATCTCTCTCAGCAGCTTTACATTTCATCACATGCCTGGGATTTAATCAAAAATGCCCGCGAATCTGTGATTTCTGAAATCAATTCGACTGCTGATAAGCTTGTTCCCGGCGCACCTGCTACCGACCTTGCTCAATTGCTTTTTCAGGGTGAAATGGAGAATAATAACTCCACACTCTATAAAGCGCTTGAGTTTCTAAAGAATGAAGCCAGGCAACTCTTTTAGTGTCAGGTAAAAAGTAAAAAGCGATGAGCTGAGCCTGTCTGCCTGCGCATACAGGCAGGCGTAGTCGAAGCTTAAAAAGTATAAATCCGATTGAGTTTGGAACTTTCATTTCATTCGATGCGACATTTTACATCTGGCATAGCACTATTATTTTTTACACTAAAACGGCTCAATATCGTTTTCGAGGGAATGTGTGAAAGGTCAGATTTCAAAATCAAACTATTCCGGGTTTAAGAAATAAACAACCGCAATCCTGTGTTAACAGAAATTGCGGTTGTTGCTTTAAAGAATGGTGAATTTATTTCACTGCGAATTTCTTCACAGCAATGCCATTTGCAGTATCGAGGAGCAAAAAGTAAATGCCTTTTGGCAAACTGCCGACATTCAACTTATAATTGTCAGCATCAACCTGTGAGCGGAAAACCTCGATGCCGGACAAATTGTTTATTCTCAACAATCCGATCTTTTCCGGTGATTCGATTTGCATCTCGCTACTGGCCGGAACAGGGTAGAGGTTAATCTGCTCTGAAAGGCTGTTACCGCCAATGCCCTGCGGCCCAACCTGAATGTATCCAACTTTACTTTCTGTAGCCTGATTGATTCCGTTATTTACAGTCAGAGCAACAGTGTAGGCTCCATTTGAATTGTATGTATGCGTTGGATTTTGTTGGGTTGAGGTCGAGCCATCGCCAAAATCCCACAACCAGGAATTGATTGTGCGCTCTGTCTGAATCTGCGGTTTTGGACTTTTTGCCGGCAATTTGTCGCGGAACGAACCTGGAGGTGATGCCTGAATAACATTGCGTATAACAACCTGGCCAGTTGATCCGATTACATCGCAAACATACCAAAAAAGCCCGGTTCCTGATGTCGGCACTTGCAAGGTGTGAAGCAGGCCGGCCTGATTGTAAATCTGTACTACTGCCTGAGAAGTAGTTATTGAAGGAGTCTCAGAGTAATTTTCAATGTAATATTGGTAAGTGCCGTTAAACATCTGGTAGATCGTCATGGTTTCGGGCCCGAAACCTTCAGTATAATCATAGTCGAGCAGTGCATAAGGTGCTGTAAGCGCGCTGCCTTCATCATTATAATATACATGGTAAGCCTGTCCTTCAATTTCCGGTGTAATGAGATGTGAATCAAGGTCTTCGGGCGTAGCTCCCCAGTTCAAAACAAATCTCATGTTCCCGGCCGCAAGAGTAGGGGATAGAGAAATATTCAGCGTTAACGATCCACCCAACGGAATGACTACCTGATTATTTGAATACGTTATATAAGCTGTTTGTGAACAAATTACTGTGTTGGAATTTTCCGTTGATTGGTCGGAAAATATGACCGTTAAAGGGGCCGTACCGGATGTTTGATTGGCTGCAAAGCCAGCAACCAATGCTCCGGCAGGTATATTATTGATGGTGTAATTCCCCTGGCTATCGGTAATGGCGGATAAACCGGCCACGCTCACCGTTGCACCGGCAATCGGTTGTCCGGAAGTGGCATCTGTTACCATTCCGGTTAAGGTTGAGTTGCCTGTATTCCCTCCAGTAACTGTAATGTATCCGGTTTTGGTTTCCGTGTCAGAGCCGGTTGTTCCGCCAACCGTCAGGCTGACAGTGTAGGTTCCTGCAATAGTGTATGTGTGGGATGGATTTTGTTGAGTGCTTGTGTTTCCATCTCCAAAATTCCAAAGCCACGAAGTTATATTTTTATTGTTTAAAACGCTGTTGCCGGCTTTCTTTTCAGGGATCCAGTCTTTAAATGCCCCCGGAGGGGTTTCCTGAATTACATTTCGGATGGTCAATTGACCGTTTGAACCATTGATGTCGGCTACATACCAGTAAAGTCCGCTCCCAACTGTTGGTATCTGTAGGGTCTGGATTAGCCCGCCCTGATCATAGATTTGCAGAACCGCCTGCGAAGTGGTGATAGATGGACTTTCGGAAAAGTTGTGAATATAATACTGATAAGTTCCGTTGTACATTTGGTAGATGGTCATGGTTTCGGGGCCATAGCCAGAAGTTACATCATGATCCAATGCGGCGAACGGTGCTTCTGTTGCACTTCCTTCATCACTATAGTAAATATGATAAGCCTGGCCATTGATTGACGGCGTGTTCAGGTGCGAATCAAGATCCGCAGGCGAAGCTCCCCAGTTTAGCACAAAGCGCATTTCACCTGCCGCCAGGGTAGGTGATAATGAAATATTCAGGTTAAAAGTCTGGCCTGGTTCAATAACTACCTGATTGTTGGAATAGGTCAGATACCCTGTTTTGGAGCAGGTAACTGTATGTGAACCTTCCGATGAAAGATCTGAGAAGTTTATGGCCAGTGGTGCCTGCCCCTGTGTGACATTGGCATTGAATTCAGCATTCAGCGTTCCGGCCGGAATGTTGGTGATGGTATAGTTGCCGCTGTTATCGGTGGTGGTGCTTAGTCCGGCTATGGTTACGGTCGCACCTGGAACAGGATTACCATTAAATGCGTCTGTTACAAGACCTGTCAGGGTATTGGCCGCTGTTGCCGGAGTCGTAGTAAAGTTAAAATCGTCCACCATAAATATGAATGCATTATCCGAAATGCATTGAATTCCGATATAAATAGTTTGCCCGTTGTAGGCATTCAGGTCAAAAGTTTTTTGTTCCCATGCAGTTACCGGTGCTGTAAGATAATTTGCACCCGAAATAATGGTGAAGCTTCCCGGTAAAGTATTCGTCGTTGAAACGCCGACTTTGTACCTTTCAAGTCCATACTGGGCAGTGTATGATTTGACCCAGAATGACGCGGATGTGCTGGTGCCGGCGACCAGCGGGGGAGAAATTAACCAGTCGTTGTTGACAGCCCCGTTAGCGGCAAAACATGCCGCAAACTTTGAGCCGGCATGGGGTTGGATCGGTGCCGTTGTCATTGGAGGGACAGCTGCCGAAGGATTGAAAATCATAAAAGCCATCGGGGCATACTGGTTGGTAAATTCCTCACCTTCAATGCCCCAGGTTTCAACTCCATCAACATCTGCCAATGTCCAGGGGCTGAATGAAAGGCTGAAGTCAGTGTAGGTTTCAAAGCCTTCACTGAGGTTGCTGGTGCTTCTAACCTGAGATGTTTCAATGATGCTTTGATTGATCTCAGTCAGCATTTTTGCTTTGCCGGCGACTTTTTTGAGTGTTTGCGCAAATGCGCTGGTAAATGCCAAAATCACTCCAATTGTCAACAAGTAATTTTTTTTCATGAAGTTTGGGTTTAAAGTTTGTTTTAAAGGTTGGTATCAAATGTATTGATATTTTAAATATGTTCTGCATCAAAATGGGAAATCTGTAACAGAATCCTCATTGTACGTCTGTTAACTGATTGGGTTTAGCGTGAATTATTAATCATAAAAATGTTTATTTGTAATACTTTCAGTGATTAATTATTCACATAGAAATGGATATTTTAGTTCAAAAGTGAATAACTATCTTTGAGAGGCCTGGAAAGGTTAAGGCTAAGGCTCAGTCGAAGCTTTATGCATCTCCTGAGTCAAATTCCGGGTCTTTTAGCCCTGTCAGACTGGCTTATCCGACATGCTTCAGTCGGGCAGCCTGCCTGTGTCAAGCAGACAGGGCTCAACCTAAACTTATTACCTGAATTACATATTTGAACTGTTCACCAGGTTCATTTTTCGCGAAGTCGCTGGGTTTGTTGATGCAAGGACAAAGGAATCTGGTTCAAATATGCTGATTTTGCAGCGGGATAGAACTTTATGAAAAATTAAAAATTAAATGTCTTTTAATTTATGACGATGATTTGTATTGAATTTCGCGCGTATAAATAGAAAGGGCTGCCATTTATGGCAGCCCTGGTTGCAAGTTGGCCAATTTAAACTAAACCAAAATTAATTGACAACCTGTATTTTGGAAGAAATACGAGAGTTTCCGGCATTCAAATTCACTATATACAGGCCGGAAGGAAGATCGGTAAGATTGATGATTAATTGCTGATTTTTGTCAGCCATAATTCCCTGATTCACTTTTCTGACTAATTTTCCGAATGAGTTGTACAAGTTGTATGAAACTTCAGAAGCAGATTCCAGGGTAAATTCTACGGTCAGGTTATCCGAAGCCGGGTTGGGGTATATTGTGAAGTTAGCTGTATCAAACAGATTTTCTTCAAATCCGGTCGTAGTACCAAGCGCAACAAACGGACCACCGGAAGATAAGACGGCATATAATCCAAAGGCAGCGCCATTGCTGTTGTTTCCGGGATTGAGGAACCCTGATGCAAGAACTGAGATTGCCTGTCCTTGTAAACCAAGTTCTGCCAAAGGAGCGTTGAAAGTGGCTACTGTTACATCACCGGCTTCATTTCTGATATCCAGTTGGTAAAAGGCTGTCGGCAATTCAAGGTATCCGGCGAACTGTCCGTAACCAAGGTTGTTTACAATTGTTCCGGCTCCTGCATAAACTTCAACTACATCTACAATGGGTGCATCTGTGGATCCATGAAATACAAGTACATCGGTGTTTGATGCATTGGTTGATTCTTCACGAGCCATATCGTACACATAAATATTGAAAGGCTGAACTGGCGAATAACCATTTGAAGCAACTATGCCATTGGCAACCAGAATATACTTTTCATCAGCCATCAGGTTATAGGAAAACCTGGCAAGGGCGTTGGTTGTATCGGTTGAATTCGATGGCTGAATAACCACATCAAAATCAACTCCAGAAGGAGCCTCTATAAATGGTGAAGCAGTCCGGAAAGCAAAATTGTCGATCAAAAGCTGGTCGTTCAGCCATACATCAACCTGCGCCGCAGCCGCATCTGCAGCATTGTGTATTACCTGAACTCTCGCAGTGGGGGCTGTGAAAGCTGGAAGTGGTATTAAGGCACCACCAGAAGATAAGGCAACATACAATCCAAAAGCAGGGCCGTTATTGTTATTGGCCGGGTTCAGGAATCCGCTTGCGACCACAGTAAGAGCTTGGCCTTCAAGTCCGAGAGCAGCAAGTGGTGCACTGTAAGTGGCAACGGTAACCGTTCCGGTTTCATCGCGAACTTCCAGAATATAATCTGCAGTCGGCAGTTCAAGATAGCCTGCAAAGTTACCATAGGAGAGGTTGTTAATTACCGTTCCTGCGCCTGCACCGGTTTCTACCACATCAACAGTTGGTGCATCGGTTGAACCATGAAAAGCAACAACATCTGTATTCCCGGATAAGGTGGCCATTTCACGGGCACCGGCAAAAGGATACAATGAAAAAGGAGTAGCCGGATTATAACCGGTTGGAACCACAATTCCATTGGCAACAAGCAAATATTTCTGTCCACCGGTAAGATTGTAAGTAAACCGGGCCAAAGCATTGGTCGTATCTGTTGAGCTCGAAGGCTGAATCACAACATCAAAGTCAACACCGGCAGGTGCATCAATAAAAGGCGTTGAGGTACGGAAAGCGAAATTATCAATTACGAGCTGATTGTTTAACCATACATCTACCACTGAGGCGGCAGCATCGGCCGAGTTATGAATAACCTGAAGTCTTGCAGTAGAAATTTCTACAGCCGGTAATGCTACAAGCGGGCCTCCCGAAGGAAGTGCTACAAAAATGCCGAATGCTGGTCCATTGTTGTTGGAAGTCGGATCCAGGAATCCTGAAGCTACTGCTACAGCAGCATAACCGCTGAGCCCGAGGGTTTCCAGTGGTGCCAGGTATTCGGCTACAGTTGTTGTTCCACTCTGATCGCGAACCTGTAAGCGGTAATCTGCATTGGGAAGTTCAAGATAACCGGCATAGCTTCCATAGGCGATGTCATTAACAATGGTACCGGCACCAACACCTACTTCAACAATATCAACCACAGGTGCATCAGTAGAACCGTGGAATACAAGAACATCAGAGTTTGCAGGGTTCGTTGCAGCTTCGCGACCCATGGCATATACATAGATGTTGAAGGGCGTAGCAGGATTATAACCTGTAGGAACAACAATACCATTGGCAACCAGAACATAAGTTTCGCCATCGGTTAAATTATAAGTG
>JBBQIQ010000148.1:0-9011 GCA_038325075.1 Bacteroidales bacterium
ATTCTCAATCATAAAATTATTCATATTTTTATCAGTATAAATCCTATAAATTAAAAGTTATGAAAAAATTATCCATGCTTATTGCTGCCAGCATATTATATTTATCTGCGGCAGCCCAGCCCAATGATTTCAAACCGCCAGAGGTTGAAGTTTATCAACTGGAAAACGGACTGACAGTCATTCTCAATGAAGACCACAACCTGCCTCAGGTATTCGGAAGTGTGATAGTACGTGCCGGAGCCAAAGATGACCCAAAGGGGGCAACTGGTATGGCGCATTATCAGGAGCACATGCTCTTTAAAGGAACCGAAACTTTAGGTACCACCAATTGGGAAGCCGAAAAGCCCCATATTGAAAATATCTTTAAACTTTATGATGATCTGTCGCAAACCACTGACCCTGTTGAAAGAACCGTCATACAGGGTAAAATTAACGAGGAATCGCTGAAAGCGAATGAATACGCCATTCCCAACGAACTGAGCAACCTGATCAAAAGCACGGGTGGAACCAGTTTGAATGCAGCCACAGGGGCCGATATCACGTATTTTTACAATGCCTTTCCGCCATCACAGGTTGAAAAATGGATTGACCTTTACAGTCATCGTTTTGAGAAGCCGGTATTCAGGTCATTTCAGGCTGAACTTGAAGTAGTTTATGAAGAAAAAAATATGTATTCCGATATTTTTATATTACCGTTACTCGAAAACTTTAATAAACACTTCTATAAAAATCATCCTTATGGGCAGCAAACTACGATTGGTACAATTGAAGATCTTAAAAACCCTTCCCTATCCAAAATGTATCAGTTTTTCAAAACCTGGTACGTTCCTAACAACATGGCGCTGATTATAGTAGGTGACTTTGATAAAAAACTGGTAAAACCAATGATTGCAGAAAAATTCGGTAAATGGGAGAAGAAAGAACTTTCTGAAAGACCTGAATATAAGGAGGAGCCTTTTAATGGCAGGGAATTCGTTGAGGTGAAACTCAGCCCTGTCAAGCTTGCTTTACTCGGTTTCAGATCAGCTCCGGCCAGTCACCCCGATGAAATTGCGTTTAAAATCTGCAATGCCATACTGTCAAATCAAAGCCAGACCGGATTACTGGATAAACTGATTCAGGATAACAAACTTATGTCAGCACAGGTTATAAATATGCAAAACAACGATTATAGTGCCAGTATAATTTTCGCTTTACCGAAAATTATCGGTCAAAAGCTAAGCTCGGCTGAAAAACTTGTACTTACTGAATTGGAAAAACTAAAAACAGGTGATTTTGACTCCTCATTTGTTGAAAACACCAAGATGGAATTGTACCGGGAATATCAATTGAATATGGAGAAGATTCAAAATAAATCAATGTTGTTTGCCCAGGCTTATGGGCGGAATCAAACCATGTATGAACTGTTACAATATCCCGAATTGCTGATGAAGGTTACCAAAAATGATGTTATGAAGGTCGCCGCGAAATACTATGGCGATAATTACCTGGCCTTTTACTCAAAAATGGGATTTCCTAAAAAGAAAAAAATTGATAAACCAGGATACAAACCAATGATTGCCAATACAACAGCTAGTTCGGAATATGCAAAAAAACTCCAGAATATTCCGGAAACAAAAGAAAACCTGAAGTTTTTCAACTTTGAAAAGGATGTTGATCATATTGCAGTTTCAGAGGGCATGAATATCTATTGTGTCAAAAACCCGGTTAACAATGTATTTAACTTAAAGGTTAAGTTTAAAATAGGGAATAAAAACAATCCCGACCTTAAATATGCAACTGACTTAATGAATTATGCCAGCCCCGAAGGAATGAGTTTAGATAGTTTTAAGGCTAAAATTGCATCGGTTGGTTGTACTTATGACATCAGCGGCGATGAAAGCTATACTGTAATAGAAATGACCGGGATTGAAAGTGGATTAAAAGATGCGCTTGCTTTAATCAGCCAGTTGGTCGATAAGCCTTTGCTGGAGCAATCGAAAATTGAGGTTCTTTATGAGGGTGAAAAAGCCAACCGTAAATTTGAGCTAAGTGAACCTGATGAAGTGGCAAAAGCTTTATACTCCTTCGTGCGATACGGTGATAAATCGGAGTTCATCAACAGGTTAAGTCTTTCGGAAATTAAATCGTTACAGGCGGCCCGGATGACGGATGCATTTAAATTTATTGTGAATTATGGAGCTGAAATTCATTACTCCGGCAATACGGATCCTGCAAGACTTGCTGAGTTATTCGCCAAAGCCTTCAAAACCGGCATACAGAAAGTTGAGACTCCTTTTGTACCTGAAATCAATCAATATACCGAAAACACCGTTTTCTTTGTTGACAAGAAAAAGGCATCCCAAAGCAAGGTTTATTATCTCGTGAACGGAGTCCCCTTCGATCCTAAATTCCAGGCTGACATGGATGCATTCAACCTGTATTTCGGGGGAGACTTCTCAGGATTGGTTTTGCAGGAAATAAGAGAATACCGTTCATTGGCTTATAGTGCAGGGGCAAAATTCAAGACACCCCAACTAAAAGGAAAGGAGGCTTATTTTGCAGGATATGTTGGAACGCAGGCAGACAAAACAATTGAAGCCATGGGGGTTTTCGATACGTTGATTCGTCAAATGCCTTTGAAAAAAGATCGTTTAAAAATGATCCGGCAATATCTTATGCTTTCTTCAGTCGGTGACAAACCCGATTTCAGAAATTTAAGCGAACAAATGGTGAATTGGAAAAATCAGGGTTATGAAACTGATCCGGTGCAGTATAAAAGAGAAGCTTATGAAAATATGAGCTTTGATAACATACTTGGGTTTTATAAAAACTACCTTGCTGGAAAACCGGTTGCAATCTGCATTGTGGGCGATAAAAGCCGGATTGATACCAATAAGTTGAGCAAGTTTGGCAAGTTGGTATTTGTGAAGGAAAGCAGCCTCTTCAGCAAATAAGTCTTACAGAGTAGGATTGGATTATTACTGATCCTAAAACCTATGGCTCAAAAGCCATAGCCAGCGATTGCTTTCGTAAAAAGAAAAAACTGGTCTGGATGTACCCGACATTCCCGGGTAAATAAATATTTATCATTGTTCTGAAATTTATCAAACAGAATACCCGGTTTCTGGGTTTATAACAAATACATTGAATGACTAACTATTGTACTGTCTGTCAATTTTAGATTTCGGACTTCTGATTTCCGATTTCAGATTTCGGTCACTGAGCGAAGCCGAAGTGCCGACTTCCGACTTTGGTCCCTGAGCTCTCGGTTGGTGAGCTCTTGTCGAACCATGTCGAAGGGCTGACTTCTGACTTCGGTCCCTGAGCTCTCGGTTGGTGAGCTCTTGTCGAACCATGTCGAAGGGCTGACTTCCGACTTCTGTTACTTTAAACTTTGAGTTTTATGAAATACATTGGAGCACACGTAAGTGCCTCGGGTGGCGTAGAAAACGCCCCTTTAAATGCAGCCGCAATCGGAGCCAAAGCATTTGCACTTTTCACCAAAAACCAGCGGCAATGGGTTGCCTCTCCCCTTTCGGCCGATAGCATTGCAAAGTTTAAGGAAAACTGCGCTAAGCATTGCTATGAGCCCTGGCAGATTCTTCCGCACGATGGCTATCTGATCAATCTCGGCCATCCCGGAAAGGAAGAACTTGCAAAGTCAAGAGCCGCTTTTCTGGATGAGATGCAACGTTGTGAGCAACTGGGCCTCGACCGGCTCAATTTCCACCCCGGAAGCCACCTGAAACTGGTCAGCCCGGAAGAAAGCCTGAAAATCATTGCCGAATCCATCAATATCACGCTCGATAAAACCAAAGGAGTTACTGCAGTTATTGAAAATACGGCCGGGCAAGGCACCAATCTGGGCTATCAGTTCGAGCAAATAAGGTTTATCATCGATCTTGTGGAAGATAAAAGCCGTGTCGGGGTCTGCCTCGATACCTGCCACACCTTTACAGCCGGCTACGACCTGATTACCACCGAAGGCTATGAAGAAACCTTTAATCAATTCGACAGGTTCGTCGGTTTCAGCTACCTCCGCGGCATTCACCTCAACGACAGCATGAAACCCCTGGGCAGCCATGTTGACCGGCACGATAGTATCGGCAAGGGGTTTCTGGGCAATGAAGTTTTCAAACGCATCATGAACGATCCCCGATTCGACAATTTGCCCATCATTCTTGAAACGCCTAACGAAGAAATCTGGGCGGAAGAGATCAGCTTATTGTATGGGATGATTGAATAATTGATTGTTACGAATAAAAATAATACTAATGTAGGGACTCGACATGTCGTGTCCTTACATTAGTATTGAATTAAATAGATATGCTGCCAGGAGCGATTAAAATTTAATCATTTTAAAATATAAAGTCATGACTAATAATGGTTTATATAGACCGGATATTTTACGTTTCCTGTATTGTGCCTAATATTTAATCAGCCAGTTGATGAGATGATTTACATTAAGTCTTCAGGGCACTACCGGATAGACTTTATCTGATAAGAATTTTACATGGAAAGAAGGTATGGACGTATATAATATTGATTATTAAATAGTTAACTATAGAATACTTTCCCCGGGAGTTAACTTGCTTCCTGTTTTGTACCGTAAACCAAATATGCAGGTTAATTCTTTTATTGATTGCTTAAAGATTGGAGAGTTTGTTTGAATACCCTTTCAGAAAGCCTGAAATAAATATGTGGTAGTTATCATTATATTTGTAAATTCGTTTCCGGAATATTCGGGCCATTAATTTAACATACGGGAGTTACTTAATGGTAAAGTTACCATAAAGTATATTAAGCAGGTTATTTAGACTAACATCAGCAATTATGACAGAATTTGATCATTTGGATAGCACAACAAAAAATGACAGGCAGGTAAACCCGGGCTTCAAAATTCTTGTAGCTGAAGACGAGGAATCAAACTTCCGCTATATTGAGAAATTATTGAAAAAAGCGGGCTTCGATTTACTAAGGGCCAACAATGGCCTGGAAGCAGTAGAATATGTTGAGGTTGATAGCAAAATTAACCTGATCCTGATGGATATTAAAATGCCGGTAATGAATGGCGTGGAAGCTACAAGGGAGATTAAGAAAATGAAACCCCAGATTCCCATCATCGCTACTACGGCATTTGCCATTCCTGGAGATCGCGAGGTATTTCTGAAAGCCGGATGTGATGATTACATCCCAAAACCGATTCGGGCCAACGAGCTGATCGATATGATTATGAGCCATTTGGCCTGAGCATTTTTCAAGCCATACAATCTTTAACCCTGTGCCATAACGCGGGGTTTATTATTTTAGGAAATACCCAACGGGAGCTCAACGCGAAAGGTTGTACCGGTATTGCCGTCTGATTCAAATCCGACACTTCCTTTGAGATACCTGGTGGTCAATAATTTAACCGAGTATGTTCCTATTCCACGATCAGGCCCTTTGGTTGAAAAAGAACGCTGAAAAATCTGTTTTTGCGCTTCCAGCGGCATCGCCGAGGGATTGTTCACTGAAAATATGATGGTCGTATTATTTACACGGCTTCCGAGAGTAACCACCTCCCCTTCTTTACTTGCTTCAAGTGCATTCTTCAACAGATTGATCAGTACGCGTTTTAAAAGCTGGGGATCGGTTTCAATCTGAACTGCATGACAAAACGGATCCACAAAAATTCTCTTTCCTGCTGCGATTTCATGATGTCTAAGATATGCTGCGATTTCATGAAGTATCTGCACAGACGAAACACGGCTGACCTTAAGCTTGAGGTCGCCATTCTCGGCAGCATTCAGCGCACGTTGTGATAAAAGGTCTTCAATCAGATCATTGCTGGCTTTTTCGGCAATCTCTATATACTCGCTTAATTCCTCAGGCGAGGCAGCTTCTTTGAGTGCTGCCAGCATGCCACTTATGCCCGTGGCTGTATTCAATACATCGTGAAAAAACATCTTTTCCAATACTTTTCTTCGTTTATGGTCGCTGATGTCTTTTATTGAAAAAATAACATACCCATTACCATTAAAGAGAAAAGGGCTGGCAGTTACCTGTAAATCGTAGGAAAATGACTGGCCGTTGACTCCTGCACTTATCCGGCATTCCTTTGTTGATGGTTCACCTGTGCGCTGACATTCCAGTATTGCATTAACAGCTCCGCAATATCTGCACGATTCAGTAGTTCCGCATCCGCTGCTTTCGCTGGTCGCATTGATACATTTCAGAATATCTCCCGGACGTTTACCCAGAAAGTTACTTTCCGGAGTTCCGCCTGCAAGCTGCATCAATGCTTTATTTTCATAAACGACCTGCCGTTCCTGAGATAAAATCATGGCTATGTCAGGTATAGCATCAGCTATCATGCGTAAAAGCAGATTTTCTGCCATTTCCCCATGCTGCCTCAGAATATCCTCATTGCTGGCCATTTCCGCAGAAGCATACCCCGTGCTTTCGTCCTTTGATTCTTCTCTGTCTTCCAAAATTTTGCCCGATGTCGCCTAATAGCAAAAGTAGTATTTATAATGTTCAGTAAGCAAAACATGAAGTTTCCCGAATGGACCCGTTTAACCTGAAATCATGCTGAATGAACTATTTACAATTCAACCTTGCGTTATATATGTATTTATCTTAAAGTAAAAAGTAACCTCTTCAGGTTGAAAGTATGTATTTGGCTCCGGGCAGGTTGGCGACGCAAGCATTGCGTATTTACTTCATTTTTCACTCCCGATGGCTATCGGGATCACTTTCTTCACTCTCTTTAGTCTCTTTAATCTCTTTAATCTCTTTAATCTCTTCACTTTCTTCACTCATAAATCATTTCTCACTTCTCAGACATTTGGTATTTTGAGTTAAACCTTAGCGGGACGCTAAGGTTAGGTTAGTTGAGTAATAAGCTCTCACTTTCTTCACTCTCTTCACTTTCTTCACTCTCTTCACTCTCTTTACTCTCTTCACTTTTTGGTCCCTGAGCTCTTTGTCGAAGGGCACTTTTCACTTTTCACTTTTCACTTTTCACTTTTCACTTTTCACTCCCGATAGCTATCGGGATCACTTTCTTCACTTTTCTGACTACCTACCTTCTGAAACAATCGCCCCAGTTCACATTCCGCATATCGCCCGATTTTTCAAACTCCATGTGCATGCCAAATGCAGCCGACAAGGTACATGGTGTATGTGTGTCACCGGCCAGATGTGCATAATCACTCAGGGCCTGGCGGTAATCCGGATGAATACAATTGTCTATTATGGTTTGCATCTTGGCCTTTGGCGATTTGGAGCGCAGGTCGGCTATTCCCTGCTCTGTAATAATAACCTGAACCGAGTGTTCATTATGGTCAGTATGAGAAACCATGGGGACAAAAGCACTGATCTTGCCTCCTTTGGCAACCGATGGGCAGGTAAAGATTGAAATGTAGGCATTTCGGGTGAAATCGCCGGAACCACCAATCCCGTTCATCATCTTGCGGCCCATCACATTGGTACTGTTTACATTGCCAAACAGATCAACTTCGATGGCGGTGTTTATTGAAATGATACCGATTCTGCGGGCAACCTCAGGGCTGTTTGAAATTTCCTGCGGACGCAGCACAATTCGCTTGTGGAAAAAATCGAGATCGTCATATATTTTTATCAGCATTTCCGGAGAAACTGTCAGCGAGCAACCGCTGGCAAATTTTATCCGGCCCTGACGCATCAGGTCAATTACACTATCCTGAATTACCTCAGTGTACATTTCAAAGTCCGGAATGCCTTTATGATCGCCCAATGCAGACATTACTGCATTGGCAATATTGCCTACGCCCGATTGCAGCGGAAGGAATGATGAAGGTATCCGGCCAATTTTCATTTCACCCGAAAGAAAATCAGCGACATTCCGGCCAATCTGCCCGGTCAGCTCATCGGTTTTGGCAAAACCACCAACCTCATCAGGAAGATTCGTAAGTACAACCCCAACGATCTTTGAAGGGTCAACTTTAATTACCTCAACCCCTGCCCTGTCGGAAGGTTTATAAATCGGGATTTCGCGGCGGTTGGGCGGATCAGCCACAATGTGAATATCGTGCATCCCCCTAAGTGCTTTTGGATGGAAAGCATTGAGTTCAATCAGAATTTTATCGGCGACTTTACAAATGGTTGGTGAAATCCCGACACCGGTTGTCAGCACTATTTCACCCTGTTCGGTCACATCGCAGGCTTCAATAATGCCCCAGTTGATTTTGCCCAGGAAACCGTACCGGATATTTTGTCCTACAACAGACAGATGTGAATCAAAATAATCAGCTTTACCTGCATTGATCAGGTTGCGCAAATCGGGGTTCGACTGGTAAGGTGTCCTGAATTTAACTGCTTCGGCGCGGGCCAGCGAACCATCCAATGAATCGCCTGTTGAAGCACCGGTAATAACACCAATTTTAAATGGATTGCCTTTCGCATGTTCAAGCTTTGCTTTTTCGCCTATGGCCACCGGAATTGATTTCACCGAACCTGCAGGTGTAAATCCACTGAAACCTATAACATCATCGTGATTGATATAACTTGCCGCTTCTTCGGCTGATATGAAACGCAGTGCCATTTTTTTAATTTTTAAGAACGGAAAAATATATTGCGCCTTCAGTCAAATCAAAAATGCAGCTCAAGATTAACCGTCATAACGATTAAGTTTACATCTTTGCAAACCGGAAGGCTTAAAAACACCACAAATTTATAAATTTTAACCCGCCGGCATTCCTCAAGAGAGGTAAAATTTTCACATGTATATTATTGCATATCAAAATCTTGGCCCATGCAGTTAGCCAGTAAACCAGATTCACAGTCATTCAAAGCCTTAGTTGTTAAAGAAACAGCCGATGGTAAATTCAATGCTACTTTAGAGGACAAACTTTTCACGGATTTACCTCAGGGAGAATTACTGATAAAGGTGCTTTTTTCAGGGCTTAATTATAAAGATGCATTGTCGGCTTCAGGGCATAAGGGGATTACCCGCCGATATCCGCACACACCGGGTATCGATGCTGCCGGCATTGTAATTGAATCTGTCA
>JBBQIQ010000149.1:0-8965 GCA_038325075.1 Bacteroidales bacterium
AACCCTTGAACACTTGAACCCTTGAACCCTTGAACCCTTGCTGAGCGAAGCGAAGTCCCGCCTCTTCTGCGGGAAACTTTTGAACCCTTGAACCCTTGAACCTTTGAACCCTTGAACCCTTGAACTCTTGAACCCTTGAACTCTTGTCCCGCACGTGCGGGATTGAACCCTTGAACCCTTGAACCCTTGAACCCTTGAACCTTTGCGTAGCGCAGCGAAGTCCCGCCTTTTCGGCGGGGGACCCTAGAACCCTTGAACCCTGGGCTTCGATACGTTGCGGTGAAATCTGTATTCAATAAGAAGTTTTGTACTGCAACTACTCAGCCACCAACTCTGTAACTCTTGATGAAACCCTTGAACCCTTGTCCCGCAAGTGCGGGATTGAACCCTTGAACCCTTGAACCTTTGAACCATTGCTGAGCGAAGCGAAGTCCCGCCTCTTCTGCGGGAAACCCTTGAACCCTTGAACCTTTGAACCATTGCTGAGCGAAGCGAAGTCCCGCCTCTTCTGCGGGAAACCCTTGAACACTTGAACCTTTGAACCCTTGAACCTTTGAACCCTTGAACTTTTAGACTTTGAGCTTCCTTCTTTGCCAACTGCCCTTTGTTCTTGTCTGAAATGAAAATGATTGTTTTTCTCACCGGTCTTTCCAGCGCTCAATCTTTAGCCTGATGGTGTCGTTCTGGCCGTTAATGTGTGTCCTGTTTGGAATATCCTTTCCTGATGGCAGGGTTTCAACCGAAGTCCAGTTGCCACGGGTAATTTTGAAATTCACAAACTCCATATCGGTGATAAGTGTTAAAGCAGGCCTACCTTTCTCATCGTTATGAAAAATATAGCCCGGATCACCCGGGTTCCAGTTATTGAAATCGCCGGTGATATAGATGGGTTCGCCTGCTTTGGCCGGTTCCGGAAGTTTATCGATGATGATGGTGACAGATCCCGTTTTTCTGTATGAGATGCTTTTCCATTCATTTACTTTGAGTAGAAGGGTATCGGTGCCATCAAAACAAAACCTGCGGTTATCAATGTCCTTTCCTTTGCCGTCGGTTTCAACAGTTGACCAATCGCCCAGCGTAAATTTGAAATCCATGCAATTACCCATCCTGTCAATGTTCAGATAATAAAACCCATTTGGGTGTTTTTTCATGATGGTTATAAAATCGCCGGGGTTCCAGTTGTTGAACTGCGATGCGAGGTAAATATCCGCTTCTTCGGGTGTGTTTTTAGGAAATTCATTGATCACGATCACTGTTTGTTTGCAGTTCATCGGCTCGGTGTCGCCCCAGCAGGCTACGTGATTTACAACGGTTTCATTTTCACCATATATCATTGTACGGTTATCAATTTCGTAACCGCATTCGTTTTTTTCGCCACTGGTCCAATCGCCCCGGGTGAATTTATAGTCGAGTTTACCGACACCGCGTGGCAGCATGATCGAATAGAAGCCATTCGTGTCGCGTGTCATCCGGAACCTTTCATCCCCGGGATCCCAGTTGTTAAAATTGCCTGTGATATAGATGTTTGCGCTCTGTGGGGTATTCAGCGGAACCTGATCGATAACTACCTGTTGCCTGTAACATGAAGACAAAATGAAGCTGGTCAGGATCAGAAAACTGAACCGCATCGCAAAATGGAGATATACCGGTGTTCTCATTTGTTTCGTTATTTGTCGAGCCAATCAATAAATTCCTGGGCTTTTGCCCGGCTTACATATACCGGTTCAGGTGATGACGGCAATAACTCCACCAGCAACCGGCCATTGAAGTAGCGGCTGACCTTTCCGATGCTCTGGATGGCTGCCACGAAACCACGGTTGATCCTGAAATACCGGGATGGGTCCAACTGCTGGCAGGCCTGATCAAGGGTATAATCGATGATATACCTGTTGTTTGCTTTGGTAACCAGGAAGACTACATTGTCTTCGGCATAAAACCAGGCGACTTCCTCAATGGGAATATGCTTTATCTGATCACCCAAACGCGCTATAAACCGCGATTTATACTCTTTCCTTGAAGGATTCAGCAACTGTTCCAGCATTTTTATATCAATCACAGGTTGCTTAAGCGATTGGTATGAATCGCGGATTTCATCAAACTTATCCAATGCTGCCGCCAGATCTGGCTGTTTAACCGGCTTTAACAGGTAGTCGATGCTATTAACTTTAAAAGCCTGAATAGCGTACTCATCAAAAGCGGTAGTGAAAATAACCGGACAGAGGATTTTTTTCTGCCTGAAAATTTCAAAACTGAGTCCGTCGGAAAGCTGGATGTCGAGAAATATAAGGTCGGGCAGTGGGTTCGTCCGGAGCCATGAAATGGTATCTTCGATGGAATCGATACAGTCAGATACCGTAATATCATTGCGGGTAGCCGACAGTAAGCGCTTCAGTTCCTGCTGTGCAAATGGTTCATCTTCAACAATCAACACTTTCATGGCTTTCAGATTAAAGGTACTCTTACAATAAATTCCGACACTGTTTCTAACACTTCAACCGGTTTGGCAGTGAGGTAAGCATACCTGCTGGTGATGTTTTTCAGTCCGATTTCAGAGGATACCATTTCGGTTGGTTTCTTCTGAAGGTTATTTCTTACGGTCAGGTAGCCGCTTTCATTGGCTGTAACGCTGATCTCAAGCGGTTTCTTAACTGAAACAATGTTGTGTTTCACAGCATTTTCTACCAGCATTTGAAGGGTCATCGGGGCAATTTGTTTATCCTGGAAACTGTCAGAAATATCAATTTCAACCTTCAGTTTATTGTCGAACCTCAGTTGATAGAGATAAACAAATGACCGGATGAATTTTACTTCTTCCCGCAGCGGTATGGTTTCACGGCTCCTGTTTTCAAGTACATACCGATAGACATCAGAAAGGTCGCGGATAAAACCGGCTGCTTTTTCCCGGTCTTCATACATCAGTGACGACAGGGTGTTCAGGCTGTTGAAAAGAAAGTGAGGATTGACCTGTGTTCGCAATGTTTCGAACCGGTATTCTGCATTCTCTTTTTTATATTTCTCCATTTCAGCCAGGCTGGTGCGCCAGCGGTTGAGCAGGAAAACCGCGAATTCAGCGAAAGCAGGCGCATAAACCAGAATGATCAGGTAATAGATGGTTGTTAAGACTTCATCAGAAAGCCGGATAAACTGGCTTTTAACAATAAAGTATTTAATTCCCATGCTTAAAAGTACAATGATGATGGAAAGAACCACTGAATTCAGGACAATTTCGAAAAAGAGCCTGCGGGTTGGATTTTTCTCCCAGGGGAAACGCTTGCTCAGCCTGCGTTTGATAAACAGAACAGTTTCCAGCGAGGCGATGGTTAAAATTGCAGCTCCAAAGTATTCTTCGAATGGTCTGATAATCTCGTAATTACGGTAAATCAGGCCAAAAATAAGGTCGAGCAGTATCTTAAAAGGAAAGCTGATCAGCAGAAAGAGCGGTAAACGGAGAAGAGTCTTCCCGAAAATCTTTTTTATCATCACCTGGTCTGTAGAATGCACCAAAGGTAATAAAATGGTCCTTTGTTCCGGTTTGGTGAATTGGCCTGCAAACTTCCGGGTTTTAAAGCCACCATTCAGAAAGACGCCGGAAAAATCTCCGGCGCTTGATGGTTTTGGTGACCTTATTCCTGCGGTTGTTCTAAGGCAGTTCATGGATTTAAAAGTTTTGGGTTTTACTTTGAAACATCAAGGCTGGAGATTGTTTCATTGTCTTTTTCAACACAAACTTTATAGGAGCCTTTTGGAAGTTCATTCAGGTGGAACCGGATGTATCTTGCGTTTTGTTTTTTCACGCGGGTTGTCATCAACTGGGTTCCTGATTCACTGTAGATTTTAATCTTTACAAGTTCACCAGCGTTTTTTGCAACATAAACATCAACGCTTTCAGGGTTGGTCTGGAAGATTTCTACTTTTGTTGTTGAGAAAGCTTTGGTTCCATCGGAGGCTGCTGCGAGGTTGAAGGTCATCATCAAAACGATTGCAGATGAGAAGATCAGGGTTTTCATGGTTTAGATTTTTTAAAGGGTTGAACAGTTAATTATTTGTTGATGAGACAAAGATATGTCAGCCCAAAGGCGAAGGAAACCAATAGTTGGTGAACCGACAATCAGCGTTGGTGAAATGCATTATATGAAAGGTGAAATGTGACTTTAAGGAGGGCGAATTTATGTCAGGTGCTTAAAAACGCCTGGCGAGGTAATAACTTTGTGCTTGTCTTTCCGGTTCTTTTTAAATGATCGTTGGTAGGATACCATGTAGAGCCTGCCAACATATTCCGCCGCCGGTAGAGCCGCCGCTGAGCGGGATTCAGACTTTGAGCTTTGAACTTTGAGTCCACTCCGAAAACTAATTATTTGATACCAAGCCATAAAAACGCAAAAACTCACCAATTACAATAGGTTGATATACAATATTATACGTATATTGGTGTCCCGATAGCTATCGGGATGGAGACCTGGTGTCTATTCTTCTTTATTGACTTTTCGGAGCAGGCTTAACTTTAGAATTTTTACTTTTAACTTCACATTTAGTGTCTTTCCAGCGTTTCATTCAGCACATCGGTGAACAACTGCTTCAGGCTGATGCCCACGCTGGCCGCCTGCTTGGGCACAATACTGGCTTCAGAAAGCCCCGGAATGGTATTTACTTCGAGGAAAAAGAATAACGGGCCACCGATATAGGTTTCGGGGGTGAGGATATAATCAATCCTGACAATCCCACGGCAGTTAAGTTTACGGTAGAGCAGGGCCGATAAATCGCGACATTTGCCGGCAAGCACTTCATCAATGGGAGCAGGGGATATCTCATCGGCCATCCCATCGGTATATTTGGCTTCATAATCGAACCATTCCTTGTGGCTGATAACCTGTGTAAGCGGCAGGATAACCAGTTCCCCTTTTTTTTCATAGATCCCGCAGGTGATTTCTGTACCCGGAATAAACTCCTGAACCAGCACTTCATCATCAACTTTAAATGCTTCCCGGATAGCGGGTAGCAGTTCATCTTCTGATTTAACTTTGGATATTCCGATGCTTGAACCATTGCTGTTGGGTTTTACAAAACAGGGAAGGCCTATACTGTCATGTATTTCTTTCAAATTTATCTGATCCCGTTTGTGCAGGTAAAAGGTATTTGCGGTATTCACATTCAGCCTGCCGGCAATTTCGTTGCAGAAGTATTTGTTAAAAGTTATTGCTGAGGTGACGCGGCCACAGGTGCTGTATGGAACCTTCATCATATCGAGGTATCCCTGTAGTTTGCCATCTTCGCCCGGTGTACCGTGTATGCCAATGAATGCAGCATCGAACCTGACATTTCCATCGGGAAGGTCAAGCGAAAAATTGTTGAGATTTACCTCGTAATCAGTTCCGTTTTCATCGCAATATGACCACTGTCCGCTTGTTACTTTTATCAGGTAAACATTAAAAACCGCCTGATCGAGATGGCTGGCAATGACTTTTCCGCTTTTCACCGATATCTCATATTCCTCAGAGTACCCTCCGGTCAGCAATGCGATGTTTTTCTTCATAAAAGTTTATTAATTAACATTTTAGAATTTCAATCCGGATGGTACCAGTCAGTTTCTTAAATAAAAAAACCAGATCAATGAATGAATTAAAATGAACCAACAATTCACGGCAAAATTAATCACAATTTGCCTGCAAACCAGCCCGCCAATTATTTATATCTTTGCTGACCGTGCAATAAAATGAACGGCACAAAGTTAATAGTTCAAACGGCCGGGAATGCAAGATTCACGCATCCGGTTAAACAGTTTTGCATGAATTTTATCCAGTTTATTCAAACACGCGTTTTTATAAGGCAGTTTGTTATTTCATTGGTCATTGTTGCTGCTGCTATAACGTTGGTTATAAGCACGTTAAAGTGGTACACGCATCATGGCGAAACAATCGCCGTACCGCCCCTGGTGGGGTTGTCACCTGACCAGATCGGGCAGTTGGAAACCATTGATAATTTTGAAATAATTATTGTTGATTCCGTTTTTGATCCCAGGCAGCCCCGGGGAACTGTCATTATTCAGGATCCTTTGCCTGGGTCAAGCGTTAAGCGCCAAAGGAAGATATATCTTACAACGGTTGCAGTTTTGCCGGAGCAGGTGAGTATGCCTGACCTGGTTGATCTTACCCTTCGGCAGGCGAGTGCTACCCTTGAGACTTATGGACTGGTTCTGGGCAATGTCAGCTATGTTCCTGATATCGCTACCAATGCCGTGTTGGGACAATTTTACAAAAACAATGAAATTTCTCCAGGAACTGATATTCTGAAGGGATCGGTTATTTCGCTCAGGGTCGGGCAAAACATGGGCGGTGGCAGATATCAGGTTCCCTTCCTGATAGGAAAATCGCAGGCCGAAGCACAACAGTTGCTTCAACGGTATTACCTTCAGGTTGGGGATGAGGTATTTGAAAATAATGCAGATCCGGCAACTGCCAGGGTTTATACACAAAGTCCTTCCTATATCAGAGGACTGATGCTAAATGCGGGTCAACCGGTAAGCCTCGTTTACCGTGACCCGGAAGTCTTTGATTTTGATGAATATCTTGAACTGATGGCTGTTGATACACTGATTGTTGAGCAGGATTCAGTTTCAGGTTTTTAATGAAACCGGGACAATTTAATGTGAAATACGAAAAATGAACATGAAAAGGCTTGTTTCCCTCGCTATATTAATGCTGCTGATTGCGGATGTTGCGTCCGCTCAGGAAGTGATCACAGGTTTGCAGGTAAATCCGCAGGTTAAGAAAAAAGCCGCGCAGATGAAGTCTGCGCGAATAATAACCGAACCGTTATTGTTGCCTTTTTTTGAAGATTTTTATTCTGCATCCATATTGCCTGACCCGGCAAAGTGGGCCGATGCCGATGCATTTATCAGCAACGACTACGCGAAATTTCCGCCTACCATTGGTGTGGCCACACTTGATGCCATTAACAATATGGGCCGGCTTTATGAAAATGCCAGCCCGTTTCCTTATCAGGCTGACTTTCTCACATCGCTGCCAATCAGGCTCGATTCAGTTTTTTCACCGGTGCCCCGCAAGATAACCAGAGCCGATTCAGTGTATTTCAGTTTTTATTACCAGCCTCAGGGGCTGGGGAATGTACCTGCCAGACACGATTCGCTGGTGCTTGAATTCCTGGCTCCCGGCGAAACCATCATTAACATCGTTCCTGCCGATACCAGCATAATTGGTGGGATAGAAGTTATTACCCCGGCTGACACCATCGTTCTCGAAGGCTGGCGAAAAGCCTGGAGTTCCCCCGGCCTTAGCCTTGATGACTTTTATGCGGAGGATAGTACTTTCTGGTTCAGACAGGTTGTTGTACCCATCAGCGACAGTGCCCTGTTTTATTCACCGGAGTTCCGGTTCAGGTTCCGCAACTATGCAAGTCTTGCCAGCAGTATTTTGCCCGATTGGCAAAGCAATGGCGACCAGTGGAACATCGATTATATTTACCTGAATACCGGGCGCAATATGTTTGATACACTTCACAGGGATGTGGCTTTTGCTGATAAGGCTCCCCGTATGCTTAAAAACTATACTTCGATGCCATACAGCCAATACCGGGCTAATTTTATCAAGGAGATGGCCGATACTTTAAGCCTGAAAATCACCAATCTCGATATTGTAGATTACAATGCTTCGTACCGTTATGAGGTTTCGCGCGATTACCAGGAGCCTTTCAAGTTCTATAATGCCGGAAACTACGCTATTCTTCCATTTGTAACTTCAGGATACGTTAACCATCAGCCGTTTTCCAGTCCTTTAGTCGGATTTCAGTTCCCGGTTGGTAATCAGGAGAGGGTATTCTTTACCACAACTCATATAGTCAATACAGAAGCCAGCCTTGGCCGGAAGGAAAATGATACGATCAGAAATGTCCAGTTGTTTTCCAATTATCTTTCTTACGATGATGGAACGGCTGAAGTAGGTTACGGTCTTTCATCCGCTTCAGCGCAACTGGCCTATCGCTTTAAGCTAAACACACCGGATTCATTGCTTGCCATTCAAATGTATTTCAATCAAACCCTTAATGGCGGAAATGTCAAGAAATTCTACCTTAATATCTGGAGCGATTATTTCGGCGAACCGGGTGAGCTTGTTTATTCTAAGTTTGGCTATGAACCCGCTTACGCAGACAGCCTGAACCAGTTTTTTACCTATAAGCCCGACAGCATTATTCAGATTGAATCTGTCAGATTTCCCAACCTTATCTTTTATGTTGGCTGGGAGCAGTTAACCGCCGATAATCTTAACATTGGTTTTGATATGAACAACGATGCATCGGCCAATACTTTCTACCGCACATTTGGCCCCTGGAGCAATAGCTTATACAAGGGAGCCCTGATGATAAGGCCAGTGCTGGGCAAGGAAAAAGTAGTCGGCATTCCTGAAGCCATTTCAGTTCAGTCACTTCTTATTTACCCGAATCCCACTTCTGATGGACTTGTCGTAATCGGGCTTCAGCGAAAAGAACAGGTCTCAGACTATGTGACGACAGTTTACAACACTGCCGGAAATATGGTTGTGAACAAGGTTTTCAGTAGGGAAGAGGATTTCAGCCTCCTTCCGGCCGGTGTTTACATCATTCAGGTAACTGCCCCTGACGGAATCATCGCAGGCAGAAGCAAACTGCTGATAACCCGTTAACTGGCATTATTCATGGCAACGGATGAATTTTTGTCAGATGAACACGAGTCGCCCGATTTCGTGGAGGATGAGAGTGTAGAGAACGAGCTTTACGAGCACCACCGCATTGTAGCCGATAAAGGGCAGGGGCTGATCAGGATTGATAAATTCCTGATGTCAAGGATTGAGAATGCTTCGCGCAATAAAATCCAGCAGGCAGCCAAAGCCGGAAATATCCTGGTAAATGGTGAACCTGCCAAACAAAATTACCGGGTCAAGCCATCCGATGTTATTTCGGTCGTTATGGCCCACCC
>JBBQIQ010000150.1:0-8791 GCA_038325075.1 Bacteroidales bacterium
TTTTATCATCTGTTTATCCCGGAATATTTAGTTTGTCAGGATTCTGTCTGCAATCCCAAACTTTCAGGATTATTATGCGGTCTTCAAGTATCTCGTAAAATAAAATATAATCTTCAATAATCAGCCCTCTGATTTTGTCAAGTTTAGTTTTTATTCCTAATTCAGGTTTTTGCGAGACAGTTAAAAGTTCTGTCTTAAATTTCTTATAAAGTTTTCTTGAGTACAGTCCGCTTTTGTTTCTTTTAGTGAAGAATTCAAGAATTTCTTGTAATTGGATTTCGGAGCTTTTTGTCCAAACTACTTTTCTCTTATCCATTCTTCAACTCTTTGATCCATTTCTGATTGTGAAATCACATTTCCCTTTTTCCCTTCTTTACTTGCAAAAAGCAGTTCTTTCTCCTGGTCAGCCGTTAATTCAATAAAGGACTCTTTTTTCTTGTAATCCAAAATTGTCTTGATTGCATTGAGAAAGTCAATGTCTTCAATTCTGGAAATCCTGCGAATTAGTTCTTGTTTCAACTGAATAGTATCCATTTTTTTTCGCCTTTTAATCCGGTATAAAGTTACAAAAATTTCTATGAATTCAGATGAATGCCATAACTGTAAAATTTTTGCTTACAATTAATGCCAACTTTTGAATGTAACAAGCAGGAGTGAGAATCCAATTATCGGATGACTCCACTTTATAAAAACATTTCTGTGGAAGGAATAACTATTTGATGATGCCAAATAATAGTTCTTCAACATCAGCCCCATGATTTCCTTACTGAGAATCCGCATCATAAAATTGGTTATCTCACTATTCTTCAAGCTCCCAAATTACAGCTTAACAAATTAGTATATAGATAGATATATCCTTTAATGCATATTTAATGCACTGATTGTGCCTCTATTACGTTCTTTTAGTTGTAGTTTAACCTCATTATTGTAAATTTGCACCTTTATTTTCAACGAAAAGTCGGTTGACTTATTAGGGATCGTTGAAGTGATAACCTATTTAACCTTCTATGCGTTTTAGAATCATTGTTTTAGCCAAGCAAGTTCCGGACACCCGGAACGTGGGTAAAGATGCCATGAAAGCCGATGGCACTGTAAACAGGGCCGCCTTACCTGCAATTTTTAACCCTGAAGATTTACATGCCCTTGAACAGGCGCTGAGTATAAAGGATAAGATTCCTGAAGCCGAAGTCATCATTCTGACTATGGGGCCTTACAGGGCAGCGGAAATCATCCGTGAGGCCATGTACCGCGGTGCCGACAGGGGTTACCTGATCACCGACCGCAAATTCGCAGGATCTGACACCCTGGCCACATCCTATGCTTTATCGTTGGCTGTTAAGAAGCTTGCGCCTTATCATCTGGTTGTTTCCGGCAGGCAGGCCATTGATGGCGACACTGCACAGGTAGGTCCGCAAACGGCAGAGAAACTCGGGATTCCGCAGATTACTTATGCTGAAGAGATTATTTCAGTTGATGCCAAGAAGATCATCGTTAAACGCAGATTGGAAAGGGGGGTAGAAGTGGTAAACTCAACCCTGCCGGCTGCTATCACCGTACATGGTTCAGCGCCGGTTTGCCGGCAGCGCATAGCCAAACTGCTGATGAAATACAAGCATGCCCGCACGGTTACTGAGTTGCAGAATGAAACAAAAGATTATACTGAATTATACAACAACCGGCCTTACCTGCTGATTGATGAATGGACTGCCGACGATCTGATGGCGAATCCGGAGATGCTGGGACTATCAGGTTCGCCAACGAAGGTGAAAAAGATTGAAAACGTTGTTTTTCAGCATAAAGATTCCAAAGTCATGGGAAGTTCCGACAAGGAAATTGAAACCCTGATGAAGGAACTGATGAACAGCCATATTATTGGCTGATAAGTGTAAGTAATTTAAATATTGACTAATACCATAGGCACGTGAACAACATATTTGTTTATTGCGAAGTTACCGAGGAAAGGACCATTGCCGATGTCAGCCTGGAGCTTTTATCGAAGGGCAAAAAACTGGCCGGTGAACTGAATGTAAAACTTGAAGCGGTTGTTATCGGGCACAAATTAGTGAACCTGGAATCACTGCTGTATCCTTTCGGTGTGGATATAGTCCACTATGCCGATGATGAGCGGCTATTCCCTTACACGACCTTGCCACATGCCTCCATCATTCTCGATCTTTTTGAAAAGGAAAAACCTGAAATAGCGCTGTTTGGTGCCACCAGTATTGGCCGCGATATAGCGCCGCGGGTTGCTTCAGCACTCCGTTGCGGACTCACCGCTGACTGCACCAGTCTGGAGATCGGTGATCATTTCGAAAATAAAACACAAACAGAATACAAGAATTTGCTTTACCAGATCAGGCCGGCCTTTGGTGGAAACATCATTGCCACCATCATCAATCCGGAAACCCGCCCGCAAATGGCCACAGTCCGCGAAGGGGTGATGAAGAAAGAAGTCTTTTCGCAGAAATTCAAAGGCAAATTAAAAAAGATTGACGCGAAAAAAATTCTAAAGGATGATGACTTTGCCGTTACCATTATTGAGCGTCATATAGAAAAGAGTAAAATCGACATCAAAAATGCACAGGTAATTATTTCAGGTGGTTACGGGGTGGGTTCTAAAGAAAACTTCAACCTGCTTTTCGATCTGGCAGATGTACTTGGTGCTCAGGTGGGCGCTTCACGCGCTGCTGTGGATGCCGGTTTTGTCGATCATGAACGTCAGATCGGGCAAACCGGGGTAACTGTGAGACCCAAACTTTACATCGCCTGCGGAATCTCAGGGGCTGTTCAGCACAGGGCCGGAATGGACCAGTCGGCGCAGATCATTTCGATCAATACCGATATCGGCGCACCCATCAACCATATTGCAGACTATACCATTGTTGGAAATGTGGCTGATGTGATCCCGAAAATGATCAAATTTTACAGGAAGAATTCGAAGTAAACAACTGAAAACCATGGAAAATTTCTATAACGACAATCCCCATCTCAGGTTTCATCTGACCCATCCGCTGATGGAGAAAATTGTGCGACTGAAGGAGTCGGGGTATTCTGAAAAAGAGAAATACGATTTTGCACCCCTCGATTTTGAAGATGCCATTGACAATTACGAAAAAGTAATGGAGATTATCGGAGAAATCAGCGGTGAGATCATTGGCCCGAATGCCGAATCGGTAGATAAAGAAGGTCCGGAACTGATCAACAATGAAGTCATTTATGCCCGCGGAACCCGGGAAAATTATGATGCCATGGTTAAAGCCGGCCTGGTTGGTTTTACACTTCCAAGGCAATACGATGGGCTGAACCTTCCGATTGTTCCTTATGTGATGTCCGGTGAAGTTGTTTCGCGTGCCGATGCTGGTTTTGCCAATATCTGGGGTCTTCAGGACTGTGCCGAAACCATTCATGAGTTTGGTTCTGACGAAATCAAAGCCGAATTTTTGCCGCGCTTCCATAAAGGGGCAACTGCTGCTATGGACCTGACAGAGCCCGATGCCGGGTCAGACCTGCAGGCAGTTCAGTTAAAGGCGACTTACGATATCCATAAGCACCGGTGGTTGCTCGATGGCGTTAAGCGATTCATTACCAATGGCGATGCAGATATATCGCTCGTTTTGGCGCGTTCGGAAGAGGGAACCACCGATGCCCGGGGGCTATCACTGTTTGTTTATGACCGCAGCGAGAAAGCAGTGAAAGTACGCCGGATTGAAAATAAACTTGGAATAAAAGGTTCGCCTACCTGCGAGCTGGTATTTCGCAATGCACCTGCCAAACTGATTGGCGATACCAAGATGGGGCTGATTAAGTATGTGATGTCGCTGATGAATTCAGCGCGGCTTGGGGTTGGTTCGCAATCGGTTGGTATTGCTGAAGCTGCCTGGCGTGAAGCGTATAAATATGCACAGGAACGTGAGCAGTTTGGCAAAGCCATCATTCAGTATCCGGCTGTTTATGAAATGCTGACCAATATGAAGGTCAAGATTGATGCCATGCGCACATTGCTTTATGAGACTGCCCGTTACGTCGATATTTACAAAGCTTATAATTTCGCTTCAAGAGATCGTAAGCTTGAGACTGAAGAACGTCAGGAGGCTAAAGCCTATCAGAAACTGGCAGATATCTTCACTCCGCTGCTAAAGCTTTATTCGAGTGAAGGCTGCAACCAGATTGCCTACGATGCCATCCAGATTTTCGGGGGCACAGGGTATATGAAGGATTTCCCGATTGAACGTATTTACCGCGATGCACGGATTACCTCCATATATGAAGGAACGTCACAGTTGCAGGTTGTTGCGGCCATCCGGGGTGTCGGAAATGGTGCCTATCTGGCTGCAATGCAGGAAAGGGCTCAATTGCCGGTAAAACCGGAACTGGAATATCTCAAAAATACACTTGCAAAGATGACCGAGCAATATGCAAAAACGGTTGAGAAAGTCCAGGAATTCAACGACAATGAATATCTTGACTTTCATGCCCGCCGCCTGGTCGAAATGGCCGGAAATGTATTGATCGGATATTTGTTGCTCTACGATGCAAACCGAAGCGATGTTTATGCAAAATCAGCCGATATATTTATCCGCAAGGGGAGGGCTGAAAATGTCGCAGCCGTGAGCTTTATCAACAATTGCCACCCGAAGGATGTGAACGATTTTAAAATTTAGAAGAATTATAATTAGTCGGTTAATTAACTGATTATCAAAAATAAGGAGCACTCTTTTCCAGGTTGCTCCTTATTTATTTTGGCCGATTTGCTGAATAATAGTAAATTCTTATGAACATATTCAAACCATGATGATGCTATTTTGTAATTTTCCGCAAAATTTCAGGGAAAGCTGTTTTTATTATATTGCATTAGAAACAGGTAAGCCTTCGTGTTTTAGATCACTTCTGGTGAAGACTACATAGGTTGTTAAATTCGAATTTTGTCAAATCCTAAATAATCAACGAATCAATAAAAATGGAAAACAAAAAAGTATTGAAAAGTGGTGAATTCCTGGTAGATACAGTGGAAGCCAAAGATGTTTTCATCCCGGAAGAATTTAACGACGAACAACTGATGATTGCCCAGACCTGTCAGGATTTCCTGGATACAGAGGTTTATCCGGTCATGGATAAAATTGATGCCCCTGACATTCAGTTGATGAAAGAAATACTAAAGAAATCAGGTGAACTTGGGCTTATGGGCATTGCCTTGCCTGAGGAGTATGGCGGTTTTGGACAGTCGTTCGTTACCCAGATGCTGGCTGCTGAAACCATTGGCGCCGGATATTCATTCTCGGTTGCTTTTATGGCCCACTGCGGGATTGGCACATTGCCGATAGCCTATTACGGCAACGATGTCCAGCGCGAGAAATATGTTACCAAACTGGCTACCGGTGAATTGTTGGGCGCTTACTGCCTTACAGAACCTGGTGCCGGAAGTGATGCCAATGCAGGAAAAACCAATGCCCGTCTCTCGGAAGATGGTACCCACTATATCCTCAATGGACAGAAAATGTGGATTACCAATGCCGGTTTTGCCGATGTTCAGACAGTTTTCGCCAAAATCGGGAACGACCGGATTTTAAGCGCCTTCATTGTTGAAAAGGATATGCCGGGCGTTGTTGTTGCTCCCGACGAAAAGAAAATGGGGATCAAAGGTTCATCCACTGCCCAGATTTTCTACAACGATGTTAAAGTTCCGGTGGAAAACCTGATCGGAAGCCCCGGTGAAGGTTTTCGGATTGCACTGAGTATTCTGCACATGGGCCGGATTAAACTTGGTGCCAATGTATTGGGGGCATCAAAAAAAGCCATCAATGATTCAGTTAAGTATGCCAACGAACGCAAGCAGTTTTGTGTGCTGATTTCCACTTTTGGCGCCATCAAACACAAACTGGCCCAACAGGCAATTAAGACTTATGCTGCTGAATCAGCCGTTTATCGTGTTAGTAAAGACATTGACGATCAGATAGAAAAGAACAAAGCAGCCGGCCTGGACAAGGGACGCGCTACCATCGAAGGCATCGCCCATTATGCGGTGGAAGCTGCTATCCTGAAGGTTTACGGTTCAGAAGCATTGGATTTTGTGATTGATGAGGCCGTGCAGATTCACGGTGGTATGGGTTATTCTGCCGAGATGGATGTTGAACGTGGCTACCGCGACTCCAGAATCAACCGCATTTTTGAAGGAACCAATGAGATCAACCGCCTGCTGATTGCCGATACTGCCATTAAACGTGCGCAGAAAGGGGAGTTCGACCTTTTCGGACCAGCCGCCGCATTGTACAACAGCCTCGACACCATCACTTCAGGAAAAGCCGGTGATGAAGTTTATTTCGAAGAGAAACGCAGGTATATGGCCAACTTTAAAAAAGCTGTTTTATTAGCCCTTCATGGCGTGACCACCTATTTCGACAAGAAACTTGTGAAAGAGCAGGAGGTGATGAACAATATTTCCGAAATGATTATGGAGACATACATAGCTGAATCCCTGGCACTCAGGGTGGAAAAACTTGAAAGTCTCAAAGGTCAGTCAGGTATTTACCGCGATATGCTGGACGTTTATGTGTATGATGCTGCTGATATGGTTCGCAAGTCGGCCATGGATGCCGTCAACTCATTTGCAACACCTGAGGAATCAGAAAAACTGAATGCAGCCATCGAAAAACTGACAAAGGTTGCAGGGGTTAACGTAAAAGAAGCCCGCAGAAGAATCGCCGACAAACTGATTGAAGACAATGCCTATAAGTTTTAACGTCTGGGTTTTTCAAGCAGAATTTTACTTTTTAAGCTTCGACTACGCTCAACTCATCGCTTTTTACTTTAGACTTTGTACTTTTTACTTACCTTTGACCATTCCTTAACCACTACTTGCAAGCCGTCGCATTTTTAGCGACGGCTTTTTTTTTGCATTGAACTGAATAATTCAGAATTATCCGTATATGTAAATAACCTTCTAATTCAAGGTCTTCCCATGTCATGTATGATTTAATCTTATTTGATCTTTCGAACCATAGTAACCAAAACTGCCCCGGGAACCAGTAAAACTATGACATGAGAGCAAGGCATAGTTTCAATCATCGCAAAAAGCTTTAACTTTGTATAAATCAATCCGGAACCCTTACAAAAATTGTTATGATTATGAATGACGGGAATGTCAGGTGGAAACAACGATTCATGAGTTTTCATGCCGCTTTTCTGCGTCTTAAGGAAGGCATGGAACAAACGGAACTGAATGAACTTGAACGAAACGGATTGATACAAAGGTTTAAATTTACGCTTGAGCTTGCCTGGAAAACTTTGAAGGACTTTTTATTGGACAAAGAGTTTAATTTCAAGCCTTCTCCAAAAGATACCCTGAGGTTAGCACAGCAGAGCGGGTATATTGACTTTGCCAAAGAGCTTATAGATGGTATGGAATTGAGAAATGAGCTTTCGCACGACTACAGTGGCGAAAAGTTTCTGGAATCGGAACAGGAATTCAGAACTGTTATTTATCCTGCTCTCGGGAAACTCTTTCTTTTCCTGAAATCTGAATATAACACGGAATCATGAAATACGGGCTCACGACGGAAGATATTATTACATTAAGCAGGATTCTGAAAAAATATCCCGTTATTCTTGAAGTCTGGTTATTTGGAAGCAGAGCCACTGTAAATTATCATGCCGGGAGTGATGTCGATCTGGCTGTCATGAATTCAGGTGTATCCGGAAAAGTCATCAGACAAGTACTTTCCGATATTCAGGATAGTAATTTACCCTATTTTGTTGATTTAATAAACTATCCTGAATTAAAGCACTCCGGACTCAAAGAACAGATAATCCGGGCTGGCCAGGTGTTTTATTCAAATGTAACGCAGTCTGTAGTCAATGAACGTAAAACCGGTTACACCGCAGATGAAGTAGAATGATGCCATGAACCAGGATTGGTTGATTTGACAGGTGTTACTGAAATATTCTCATGATTCTCATCTATTGCTTCTTAACCTAAGTTGAGCGATTTGAGCAAAGCGAAAAATCGCTTTACTTAGGTAAACCCCGATTTGGAAATTGTTGCGATTCAACAAAGCCATGAAACTGTTTTACTGTGAATTGCTTACAATTTCCTGAACGATTGAGCTATTTTTTTTTCAAATCGCTCAATTTGGGTTAAATAAATATAAACCGGCTATCCTATATTTTTTCCTGGGGTTTTCTCACCCGTTAGCAGATAAAATTTCAGCAGTCTTTAAACTTTCTTCCCGGATGGCTTGTTGTTGTAGTGGGAAATTATTTCCATCAACAATCAACTTTCAGAAATTTAAAACATACAACTATGCAAATAGACACTGTAACTATTCAATCAAAGGAAGATAACAAAGAAAGTGCCTGCGCCTGCGGATCAGGAGGTTGTGGCAGTCACTCAGGCAGTCACAATCAATCAGAAACTGATTCTAATCTCCCGGATCGTCTCCAGTTAATACAGGAAGGTGACAGGGTTGTCGAATTTGGTTCAGGGCTGGGAAATGACAGCATTTCAGCCGCAAGGGTGGTAGGTGCATCGGGAAAGGTAATCGGGATAGATATTTCTGAAAAGAATATCAATACTGCCCGTGGAATTGCTGATTCGATGGACCTGACCAATGTTGAATTCCGGCATGGCGACATCACCGCCGCTCCGGTACCCGACGAATGGGCCGACATCATATATTCGACCTGCGTTTTTAGCCTCCAGGATGACAAACAAAAGGTTGCCGATGAAATGTACAGGGTCGCAAAACACAGTGCTTATGTCTGCGTTTCTGACTTTGTGATTCTGAACAATATTCCC
>JBBQIQ010000151.1:0-8770 GCA_038325075.1 Bacteroidales bacterium
TGTTCCAGCCGGGTTTCATCTCGTGCCGTCAAAATAATGTGGTGCCCAAGTTTCCCAAACTGCGTCGCCATTTCAAAGCCAATGCCCTTGTTTGCACCGGTAATTAAGATTGTTTTCTTCATAATAAGATTATTGTTTGTCAGTGTTGCTAATCTGCCTGTCCGACAGGCCAAATAGATTTAACAGTTATCGTTTGTTTGTCTGTCAGGCAGGTCTCGTATAAGTAGAGGACCGGGATATAAACCGCAGCCTGAGCATTCTGTTATTGAAAAAGTAATCATTGATTGAATTCTGTAAGAGACTGTTTAAATTTTGGAAAACTCTGTGAATAGCCCGTCCTTTAGGACCGGTTTTTAGGAAAACAACAAACCCAGTGGAGGCAAAATCCTGAAAAATTTGTAAATTCATAATAAATTTTTCAGGATTTTGCCAACGTTTGTAACAATTTATTAGAGACCCGCCCTAAAGGACGGGCCTAGTGAAAATTGAACTGAAATTTAAACAGCCTCTAAGTCAATAACAAATATTTCAGGTAACGGTGAACTCTTATGAAACTCAGATTGAGGTTGTGCTTCAACTTAGTTTAGCAACCAGGGTTGACATTGATAATAAATGTAAAGTTGCAGAACCTTGCTTAGGAGATTCTAAACCTTAACCTTAACCTTAACCTCATCACTAATTACCCACCACCACTCTGATTCCCAATGGAATAACCTCAAAATACATGGGTGTATGACCGAGCGATTCACCATCGGTTTCGAGGTACAGAGCGGGGTCCGCTTCAATTTCGACCTTCGCACCCCTGAAGGTCTTAACCTGTTTCATGCGCAGGAATGAGCCATCGTAGAGTTTTTTCACACTTCTGATCACCAGGAACCGGCTTACCCGGGTTATAATGGTAACATCAAACAACCCATCATCGGGAATGGCATCGGGGGCCTGCAACATTCCTCCTCCATTGAAACGGCAGATGGCCACGCTCATGCTGAAAACATCGGCATTGGTTTGTTGCCCGTCGATGGTTATGCTGCATTTAATAGATTGGTAAGATATCAGACTGGTAAACAGGCTGATGATGTAAGAGAATGGCCCGCCTTTCCCCTGCTGTTTTACTTTGTTGGTGCGTTGGGCAACCATAGCATCAAAACCGAGGCCGGCCATATTGATGAAATGACGCTGCTTGGGCAAGTCCCTATGCACATAATGAACGCGGCCAACATCCTGCAGCTTCGTATTGTATTTGCTGATAACCTGAATGGCTTCCCTGTAACCCATGGGGATGTTGAACGAACGGCCCCAGTCGTTGCCGGTTCCCACAGAGATCATGGCAAGGGTAATTTCCGCAGGCGGATACTTTTTCTGGGTATAAACGCCATTGAGAACCTCGTTCAGCGTGCCATCGCCGCCAACCACGATTATTTTACGGTAGCCTGCTTCAATATATTTCCGGGCTAGCTTTACAGCATGGTTGGGGTGATCGGTAAAAATATTGAGAAACCTGATACCGGCTTCATTGAGCAAAGAAGCAATTTCGAGCCAGTCTTTTTCTCCCTTTCGCCTTCCGGCATTGGGATTTACGATCACGAACCAATCGCCATTCACATCCATAAACCAGGGTTATGTTACTTTAGCATAAACCAATGCTTCCAGTTTTTGTTTCACCTGCAAAGGCGTTATGCCGATCATACAATGACATGGGCCGCTTTCGCGACAGTCGTCACATTCCTTGTCAGCAATCAGAAAAGAAGCCTTTGTGCCGATCGGCGCCCATCGTCCGGGATGCATCGGCCGGATTGGCGGATAAATACCCAGCGCAATTTTGCCGAGTGCTGCAGCGATATGCAACGGGCCCGTACTGGCAGCAATCAAGCCATCTGCAGCCTGAATAAAAGAGATCATTTTTTCAAGGCTCATTTTCCCGGTCAGGTCGGTAATATCCCTGAGATTATTAAAAAAGCCTTCCTGTATCAAGAGGTCGCCTTCTGCCTTGGTTCCGGTCACAAAAATCTTATATTCCTCTTTGGGGAGCAGGTTGGCAAGTGTGGCAAAATTGTCGGCGCCCCATTCCCTGGCGCTGCCTTTGGATTTTGGATGTAAAATTAGATTATACCTGAGAGGGTCCAGTTGCGATGAGATTTCATCCGGAAGCGGTGCAATTTTATCAAAACCATACAAAGCCGGTATATCTTCAATAGGCAGCAGTTGTTTGCCCAATAACCTTTCGGCAAGCAATATATTCAGTTGTGCTTCGTGAAGTGGTGATTCTTTGCGCGAAAGTTTAATCAACCGGTTGCAGTTAAACCAGTGGTAAAGCCTGCCGGTAGTCCCCATCCTGACCGGTATTCCGGCCTTTCGGGCAAGAATGGCTATTTCTTTTCGGGGAAAGACATGCAAAATAACATCGGCTTCCAGGCTTCTAAGCAAGGTTACCCTGGTTTCGTATGAATGCCCGAGCATCTCGTTCCAATCGAGAAAAAAATCAATATGGCTGCAGGCCATCGCAACAGGCCGGGTATAATTCTGGCCCAGAAATGTAATTTTTATGTCCGGGTATTTCTGCTTGATTAATCCAAGCATTGGAAAGGTAAGAACTACATCTCCTATGCTATCGGTTCGGCTGATGATGATATGACGTGGATTCATTTATGCTGGTTGAGAACTGCACCGGCATTCAACTGCCTGAGCTTAATGTATTTGTAAAATGTTGCCTGGGCTGATATACGGCAGATGATGAAACCATAATACCCATCCAAAAATCCGAGTTTGAAAAAATAGTCCCTGATAAATTTTACCGGAGGTTTAAACAGTATTTGTGCCGTGTTTGCTTTTTTGCCTTCACGAAAAGCCTCTTCGGCGGTGAGGTCGGTAAAACGGTTGGCCTGGGCTATATGTCCGGCGATTGAGTAATAGGAAAAATGAAGAATATCTCCTTTGAGTTGCTTCACTTCAATGCCCGGATCCGTTGTCAGTTTTTCATGAATTACCAAACCGGTCCATCGTGCATTGCCGCGGTTGAAAAGCCTGATTTTGTTATCGGGATACCAGCCGCAATAATTAATCCATTGACCGCAATAGTTGGTCAGCCTGTTCATTCTATATGCTGAGTTTTCGGGTTGCCCTTCCTTCAGCATCAAAACAGATGCCTTCAGTTCTTCCGACAAAGTTTCATCGGCATCGAGTGAAAGTATAAATGGAAACTTAGCTTGTGAATTGGCGAAGTTCTTGGTTTCAGCGAAGCCGAGCCATGGGTGACGGATAAACCTTGCTCCATGGTTCAGGCATATCTCCTCAGTTTTGTCGGTTGAACCGCTGTCAACCACAACGATATCATCGGCAATCCCTGACACAGACAGCAGGCAGCGGCCGATGTTGTGCTCTTCATTCAGGGTAATTACAACGACTGAGAGTTGTGTCATAGGAACAATTGGAATATGCAAAGATAATCAGAGCAATAAGATAGTTTTATAAGTCCGGATGTTTTTTACCAACACACAGTTTTTAGAGGTTCAAGGGTTCAAACGCCTTCGGCGGTTCAAGGGTTCAATCCCGCACGTGCGGGACAAGAGTTACAGAATTACAGAGTTTCAAAGTTACAGGTTCAAAGGTTCAATGCGCTGCGCGTTATCCCGCATGCGCGGGACTTAGGGTTCAAGAGTTCGATGCGTTGCGCGCGTTCAAGGGTTCAAGGGTTCAAGGGTTCAAGGGTTACAGAGTCACAGAATTACAGAATTACAGAATTACAGGGTACTCATAGTTTCCCGGTCTCTTAGGCCCTTAGTTTCTCGGTCCATGTTCTGTGCCAAGTGCCCTGTACCAAGTGCCCTGTGCTCTGTGCCCTATGCCCTGTGCCCTTTGCTCTGTGCTCTGTGCCCTGTGCTCTGTGCCCTCTGCTCTGTGCCATGTGCCCTGTGCCCTTTGCTCTGTGCCATGTGCCCTGTGCCATGTGCCCTGTGCCCTGTGCCCTGTGCCCTGTGCCCTGTGCCCTGTGCCCTTTGCTCTGTGCCCTTTGCTCTGTGCCCTTTGCTCTGTGCCCTGTGCTCTGTACCCTGTGCTCTGTGCTCTGTGCCCTGTGCCCCATGCCCTGTGCTATACTCTTTTTTTTCGCCAGTTACCATACTTCAGGTACCAATATGAGAGTACGCCCAACATCAGAAAATAGACATATTCGCTGGTCCAGACCAATTCGATGCTGAGTTTCAGGTAAACGGCCAGGAACCAGGCAACGATCAGGTAAATGACAATGGTAATGAGTTCAATGGTTAGTGCGGTGGCGGTATTGGCTGTTCCGGAAACGCCGTTAAACAGGATGCTTGAGAATGAAAACAACATCAATGCCGACATAACAACATAAAATGACGGTACAGTCTGGCTTACAAGTTCAGCATTGGAAGTGTAAATGGATATGAGGGGAGAAGGAATAAGCGCAGAAATCAGCACAAAACTCCCGACAAGCATAAAATTAAGCAGGGCAACTTTTTTAATAACCGGAATTACCTGATCGGGCCGTCCCTGACCAATAACGTTGCTGACCAATGAGCTGGCGGTTGAACCAAAAGCAAATACAGGGATCATAAGCACAATGTAAGCACTTCGGATTATATTGGAAATCGCAAGCGGTCGTTCACCCATTTTCTCGATGATCATAAAGAAAATGAACCAGGCTGCCAGTGAAATAAAGTACTGAAACATAACAAATATTGAAATATCCAGGGTTTTACGGACAATCTTCCAATCGAAATCGCCGAAGCGGAAGAGGTTGTATTTCCTGAGGTCAACCATTTTCACGGTATAAGTAAAGAAGAAGACAGCCGATACGCCTTCAGCAATGGCAGAGGCCAGCGCAGCACCCTTTATGCCCATTTCCGGTAAGCCAAAGTTCCCGAAAATTAAACCGTAATCCAGCACTACATTGGTACCGGCCATAATCAGGGCATTGTAAGTTAATACACGGGTACTCGTGGTGCCAATGTAGAACGCC
Source organism: Bacteroidales bacterium (assembly GCA_038325075.1). Lineage (GTDB taxonomy): Bacteria > Bacteroidota > Bacteroidia > Bacteroidales > Lentimicrobiaceae > Lentimicrobium. The sequence continues at coordinate 4,979 of JBBQIQ010000151.1, forward strand.
CTGAGCAACACATTGCCGAAAGCAAAGAAAATTCCATAGATGCGATACTGTAAAAAGTCGGTGCTGGCCTGGTAAACGGCATCTGAGGCGATCATGGGCCTGAGCATGGACGGTGAAAAGAATTTAATGATCAGAAACAGAAAAAGCCCCATTCCCATCAGAAAGTAAAGGCTGTTGTCGGTAATCTTTCCGATTTCCCCGTAATTGCGTTCGCCGTTTCGCCTCGCGATCAGAATCTGACCGCCGATGCCAAACCCGAATCCAAGCATAAACAACGAAATATAAAATAAACCGGCGATTGCCGAAGCTCCCAATTCAACTTCGCCAACACGTCCAAGAAAAGCAGTATCCGTTACATTCACGATGTTTTGGGCCACCAGGCTTAAGATAATAGGGAGTGAAATATCCCAGATACGGCGATAGGAAGGTACTGTTGTAATGGTCATAGGTCAGTACAAAAATAGGATAATTGATAGTACAGCAGGAATGTTATCCGCTATATTCCTTGAATCATTTATGTATCAGACTATTGCAAATTTGTATTTATGAAGTGAGAAATAGTTTAAAGAAGTGTAAAAAGCAAAAAGCTGCACCGGTTTATAAACCGGTACAGCTTTTTGCAATGGCTGATTGAACTTACTTTTGTAACACAACGGTTCCTGTTGCAATGTTCTTCTTACGTGTGGCATTATGGCATGAGGCGGTTTGCGGGCGACTTCCCTGTCCACCGTCACGAAACTTAATGCGGGGCAGAATGATTCAAATAACCACTAAACCCGCCTTTTGCTATATTGCGTGTTGCCGTTTTGTTGCTTTTTTCTATCAATCAATTATTTTTCATGGTGCAATTGGTGCAATTATGGTGCAATTCAAATTTCATAAAATGAACCTGCTCCTTTCGTGTCCGATGCTTTTATTATGCCTTTTTCAACCAATTCGGATAAATCTCTACTGGCTGTATTTCTGGAAACATTAAAGTTTGATTGATATTCACGATTTGTTATTCGTTTCCTATTCTTTAGAAAATCAACTGCTCTTCGCTGTCTGTCATTCAAATCAAGTGATTCTAAGTATTCTTCACTAAGCTTGTCTTTCGTGAATTCAACCCAAAAACCTAACATTTCATAAAAATATTTCGGCGAAGGGATGCCAAATCTAACACAATCATTAATCATTTTGATGGTTCCGCGTCCCCATGCTTCAATGTATCCACTACTAAAAATTGTGTTTGTGTTAAATGTACCTTCATTCAAAAAATTGTAAGTATATAGCGGATAATAAAGATTAGTTTTATTCTCCTCACCATTTCCAGGTATTCTATTTAGCTTTCTATTTATTTCATAATCAAACGTGTACCAAACTTCGGCAGTTTGTACACAACTATAACCTGGTTGTAGAATAATGTGTGGAAACCAGGTTAACTCGTCGTTATATACCGAAGAAGGTAAGGTTCGTGAAAGAGAAGCTGAAGTAGGTATAAATTCTATTGCATCACTCCAAGATTCCGGCGCTGGTGCTACTGCATCTCCACTCCACCAGGGCTCGCCGTTTGGATCGGGGTTCATATTGATAATTTGCGATTGCGATTGCAGGGTTGTGCATAAAGCCAACAACCCAATACATCTAAAGATTGTTTTCATTGAATAGCGGGATTAAAGTTTATAATAATTTCAGCCTTTTAAAATTTTTGCTGAATAGCTTAGTCCATTATAATTGAAATTCAGAAAATAGTAACCTGGTGAAAGAAATGATATATCCAGATTGAAACTGTTCATCCTCAGTAAAAACTGATTAATCATAATTTGTCTGCCCGTAACATCTGAAATAGTGTATCTATATAATCCATCCGAAAGTTCATCATAGATTTTACCCTGAAGAAATTCTGAAACAGGGTTGGGGTAAATTAAGATGTGAGTTCTCTTTGTTTTTATTAACAATTCATTTAACCCGATAACTGTTGGCTCAATAGTTCTATATAATCTGTTTGAAGATGATTCAGTTAAAGCATAGATATAATCTTGTGTGTCACAATAAATTTCTCCTTTTGGTCCTTGTGGTAACCCGTTATTATTCAAGCTAAATGTGATCCCATTATCTTTTGAAACCATAACTCCATCAGGGAAGCTGGTTCCAGCGTAAATTTCTCCGACCGAATTAATTGCCAGCCCATTAACAAAAGGTCCATAAAGACACTCTACAAGTTGCGGATTATCGTGGTAAAGGGCATAAATTCCTCCTCCTCCCTCGATAAAATCGCTATATACTCCTATAAACAGGTCACCCTGTGCGTTTACTTCAACTTCTTTTACCTGGTAATTGAGCAGGCCAATAAATTCCCAACTTATTCCTCTGTCAGATGACTTGTATACTCCACCCATATCAGGAAAAAAGCAACCAAGACTAATATAAATATCTCCATTGGGTGCTATGGCAATATCCGAAATATATTCGCTGGTATGATTTTCTGTCATAAAAAGAGTATCCCAGTTCATTCCAAGATCAGATGAACTCAGTAAAATTGCTCCATTGCTTAATGCAGTCCCTAATAAAATTGTATCCTGGTCCAAAAACTCAATTTTACCGATACCAGCACTAAAAGGCATGGGAATTGTATCCCAACTGTTTCCATTGTCAAAAGATGCTCGCAATGGATAAAACCCTCCTGTACTTACTAAAATATGCCCTATCTCGTTTATTGATAGAGTCCAAACCATAGTATTAGCATTATTTAGTATCATATTCCAGGATTGTCCATTATCACAAGAACGGAAAACGCCATCTGTAATATATGAAGTTCCAGTACCAACAAAAATATCACCCTGCTGATTTACGGCTAGACAGGTAATATCAAGACTATCCGGGAATGGTATTTGTTCCCAGAAATCCTGTGAATATGAGGATATTACTTGAGTATACATTAATAGAAAAAGAAAGCATTTTTTCATCTCAGATTATATTTAAAGATTCGGGTACTCATCTATGCTTAATTCAATCCACTTATCATTTGATTATTTCCTAACGATTCTGGAAAGGTTTCAAATTTATTTATGTTCTAACGGCTTACAATGCAACTATCAACATTGAAATATATGTAAAGTATTTTTACCGATCTAATGTAATTTTTATCTAAAAAGCAAATATGAAAAATTAATTTTGATAGTGTATTAAAATAATAATATTTTTTCAAAAAAAACGCAATTTATAATCGGTATAAATAGTCGTTACTAAAATTGCAGGGTACTTTTTTAAACCATGGTCACATAACTATCCAAATCAATAAAAACATTGAAAAATTTTAAGTAAAAAGCTGCACCGGTAAATAAACCGGTGCAGCTTTTTGCAATGGCTGATTGAACTTACTTCTGTATCACAACCGTTTCAGTTGCAATGTTCTTAAATTTAGGGAATCCCCACTATTCCAATCGTACTCAATCACAGTCCAGTGAGCACTTTCTTCAGGCAAAGGATAGTAGGTTTGGGCATGGTTGAAAAAAAGCAATGCAACAAATAAAATCAGGAGTGAAACAGTACAATTTTTCATATTCATGAATGTATATTATTAATAATGATCGTTGGACAAACGACAAAATTTTAACGAAGCGAACCGTAAAGTGAAGGTATGAAATAAGAATTTACAAATAACATTCTGCAAACTGTTTCAAAGTCAGTGCAAATCGGGCCATTACCGCCGCCAGAACGCAGGGTGAAAAATAATAAATAAGGTAAACAATTCGAGCCTTCCCAACAACATCATAAAGGAGAGTACCCATTTGGCAAAATCGGTCAGATGAG
>JBBQIQ010000152.1:0-8761 GCA_038325075.1 Bacteroidales bacterium
GAAGCAGGACGAGTGCGAGCTGGAAAATCCATTCTGAAAATCGAAAATTAGTAAAGGTGGCCCTGCCCCGATCATTGTCAGGACAAAACCACCTTTAGTGCTTTGCTAATATACTTTTACTTTAGACTTTATACTTTGAGCTTGAGCCTTACTTCCATTCCGGCAATCTCCCCGGTGTATAAGGTACCCCTGCCTTCTCCATTTCTTCTTCAATTGCAGGCAGATCAACCTCACTGATTTGTTTCAACTGAGCATAAAGCGGTGGAAACTCTTCAAGGATAATATCATAACTGCGTCTGTGTGTGCTGGTAGGCGATGAAGTGCTACCGTAGAAAGCATAAATGATGTTACCCAGGCGCTCGTTGATGGATACCGGTGCCGGCGGGTTCTCCTCGCGGCTGGCTTTGGGCTGCTTACCGTTAAAAGCAAACAGGATGTCATCAACCTTCAATGAAAGTGCATAAAGTTTGCCCTGGAGTTCCGGAGAAGCACCCGGTGTCTGATGTACCGCCTGCATCATGGTGGTCAGTTTTTGGGCGAGTTCTTCAGCAAAATTGTCTGTCCCCTGCACCTTACGGATAAGTTCTGCTACCTGTTTCTGGAATGCAACCAAAGCCGCACGGTCTCCGGCCGGGAGGGTGGTATTGTTGAGTACCAAAGCGTTAAAAGGCACTGAGCCGACAAGATCGGTAGTGACGCCACCGGCAACCGTGGCCATAGCAACCCTGTATTTACCTGGCATAACAAACAGGCCTGAATTGCCTTCTTTAAAAGGATCAAATTTACCGTCGCGATTGCGAAGGGGCGAGGTTCCCGCATAGCGCAGGTCCCAGTTGGTGCGGTTAAGCCCTTTCGAAGGTTTGCTGTAAAGCCTTCGGATAATGTTACCGGTTTCATCTGAAATGGTAAATATAAGGTAAGGTACGATTTCCTGTTCTTCGGCCCTCAGTTCAGCCTCTGTCGGCTGTGGAATGCGTTCTCCTTTCTTAAAGAGCTCTTTCTCTTTTTCCTGGCGCCTTTCGCGAAGGGTTTTGGGAACTTCTTTCAGCCACCAGGTAAAAGTTGCCCCAAAGTCTGGATTTTTAGCTGCGTAATATGACGATCCCTGTCCGTATTTTCCGCCGGTTTCCACAAACATCAGGGCGTCTTTCACTTCAAAGATTTGCGCCGGACTGTCCATTACCGTTTTATTGATGGTACGAAGTGGGGTATAATTCTCCAGAATGTAGAATCCCCGCCCAAATGTGGCAATCACAAGGTCGTTTTCGCGCTGCTGAATGGCAATATCCCTCACGGCAATGGTTGGCAGGCCATTTTTTAATTGCGTCCACTGACCACCACCGTCAATACTGAAGAATAAACCGAATTCTGTTCCCACAAAAAGCAGGTCAGGGTTTACGTGGTCCTGAACGATGGTGTGCACTGTGCCGTTCTCCGGAAGGTTTGAAGCAATGGAAACCCAGGTTTTTCCCTTGTCGGAGCTTTTCAGCAGATAAGGCCTGAAATCATCCCGCTTGATGTTGTCGAAGGCTAAGAAAACCACGTTTTCGTCGAAGCGCGAGGCGAGAATATCCGAAATAAAAGTGAATTCGGGTACCCCCGGGAACTTACCGCCTCTGCTCCAGGTTTTGGCATCTTCGCTGATCTGTATCAGACCGTCGTCGGTGCCGGCATAAAGCAGGTTTTCCTTAACCGGCGACTCATCCAGCGAAACAATCAGGCCATACAGGGAGGTTGAAACATCTTTGGCCACGGCATCGATGCTCCAGTATTTGCCCATCACGGGCCAGTTGTTGCGGTCGGTACCAGTGGTAAGGTCTTCGGAGATCACCTGCCAGGTGTTGCCGCGATCATCGCTGCGGAATACCTTATTGGCAGCCGTGTAGAGGCGGGTATGTGAATGCGTGCTGATGAAAAGCGGGGTATTCCAGTACCATTTGTAGGTATCTTCTCCTTTGCGCGGCTCAGGCCTGATGTCGATGGCCTCACCGCTCTTGCGGTCGTAACGCACCATATTTCCATATTGTGCCTCTGCATAAACGATGTTTGGATCGGTGGGGTCAACGGCTGTCCAGAAACCATCGCCGCCATTGGTGACAAACCACTCGTCGTTCACAACACCAAAGTCACTGATATTCCTCGAAGGGCCACCCAGGCTGCTGTTGTCCTGGGTTCCGCCGTAAACATAGTAAAACGGTTCACTGTTGTCAACGTTCACCCGGTAGAACTGGGTTACGGGCAGGTTGTTCTTGAAATGAAAATCCTGACCCCCGTCCCATGTTTCGTAAATTCCCCCATCGCCGCCAATCAGGTAATGTTTTGTGTTGGAAGGGTCAATCCACATGGCATGGTCGTCCACGTGACGGTTTTTGGTACTGACATTTGTCCAGGTTTTTCCTCCATCTTCGGTATATTGAGAGAAAGTCTCGACAGAATACACTTTATCCACATCTTTCGGATCGCAATAAATCTCATTATAGTATTGCCCCTGGGCGGTGTGATCGCTCATTTTAGTCCATGATGCCCCCCGATTGGTGCTGCGGAAAAAGCCACCTGTTTCGCCTGCTGCTTCAATAATGGCATAAATATAATCTGGGTTCACCGGCGAGATGGCGATGCCAATGCCGCCCACATCACCCCCTGGCAGCCCCGAAGTGAGTTTCTCCCAGTTTGCCCCCGCATCGCTCGATTTCCAGATGCCGGACTCAGGTCCACCCCCAATCTTGGTAAAAACATGCCTGCGCCGTTGTTCGGAAGTTGCATACAAAACATCCGGGTTGCGGGGATCCATGATCACGTTGTTTACCCCGGTATTTTCACTGATATTCAGCACTTTGTTCCATATTTTGCCTCCATCGGTGGTTTTATAAAGTCCGCGATCAGCGCCGGGGCCCCATACTGAACCTTCGGCAGCCACATAAACCACGTTGGTATTACGGGGGTCAATGGCAATCATTCCGATCTGCCTTGAATTCTTCAGGCCCATGTTCTTCCAGCTTTTTCCGCCGTCGGTGGATTTATAGACCCCATCACCATATCCGAGCGCCCGCTGGTGGTTATTCTCCCCCGTGCCTGCCCAGATTACATTCGGATTTTCCGGATCCATGGTTAGGCAACCAATGGAATAAGCGCCATAATTGTCAAAAACCGGTTCCCAGGTAGTGCCAGCATTGACGGTTTTCCAGATATGCCCTGAAGCAACAGCTACAAAATACTCCGCATTGTTTTTGGGGTTCACAGCAAAATCAGCGATCCTGCCCGAACAATAAGCTGGCCCTATCGATCTGAATTTCAAGCCACTGAAGTCACCTGATTTGATGGTGTCCTTAATTGCAGCGGGCTGTTTTTTCTGGGCCTGCGAGCTGAAAGGAATTACAAGGATCAGACATAGAAAGATCAAAGCAAAGAATGTGCGCAAGGGCACGATTATTGCTTTAAATTCGCGGTCTGTAAACGTAAAAAATTTGGCCCGTGTTTGGGACCCTGATTCAGTTTTTTTCATAGGATGTCAGGTTTAGGGATTCATTGATTATTAAAAAACCCCTTTGATGCTCGCGGTCAAAATTAGAATAAAACCCGGATATTTAATTCAAATCCGTTGGAATAAAAAACAAGATATTTACCCTCTTTAAAATTGAATAGAATGAACCCAATAATCCTGATAATCCTGACCATTTTGTTTTCCGTATCGGTGACTACAGGGCAAACGACAGGCAGAAATGCAATTGCAGTTTCCGAAAAGGTTAAATCTTCCCTCAATCTGACCGGTTTAGATGAAAACCGGAGTGTTGAATGCGATACACTCCGTTACCCTCTCTCAGGTGAAATCATTTATTACTATATGCTTCCTCCGGGTGTTGGGTATATCACCGGGAATAACAGCTATAAAGACAAGGTCAAGGCCGAATATTTTGCCAGTTTTGAAGTTGGTTCTTCCATTTCAGGAATGATCGCTGATTTCGTGTTTGCTAAAAGTGTAAACAATCCCCAGATTACCTTCGCGATTTGGAACAATGCCGGCCCTGATGGCAAACCGGGAGCTATTGTGGCAACTGCTACAAAATCCCTGTCTTCCATTGTAACTGATGTTAACAGTGAGCATTTTACCACTGTTACCTTCGATCAGCCATATACCGTAACCGGACCCTTTTATGCCGGTGTAGTTCTTCCCACGCAACTCGGTGATACACTTGCCCTGTGGTGCCGCAAACATGTTGCCGGATACAATGGCACAGCATGGGAGCAATGGGATAATGGCGCCTGGTACGCATTCAACAATCCTGATTCGTGGGGCACAAATATGCAAACCACGATGACCATTCACCCGGTTACCTGCAAAACGGTCGCCATTAACGAACATGCCGATCCGGATGCTTCGGTTCACCCCAACCCGGCAACCGGTGTTGTGAACATCACCACCTGGAAAAGTGCAGAAAAGATCAGACTGGATATTATGACTTTGACGGGCAATATTGCTTATTCACGCTCATTCCCCGGTGCCATTACAAATTTCAACATCGACCTTAGCCAATTACCAAAAGGCGTCTATATGCTGCGCCTCAGCGACGGCAAACGCCAACACAGCCAGAAACTTATTCTGGAATAGGATCTCAGGATTTCAGGGTTACAGGGTTACAGGGTTTCAGAGTTTTATAATTAGGTGGCTGAGTGTTTTGCGACAGAATCGTGTAATATGACGTAATTAAGATTCGCAAAATGTATCGAAGCCCAGGGTTAAAGGGTCAGAGTTTCAGGGTTACAGGGTTTCAAAGTTACAGGATTACAGAGTTATAGGTGGCTGAGTGTTTTGCGATATAATTGTGTTAATGATGAACTTTTAATTCGCAAAATGTATCGAAGCCCAGAGTTTCAGGGTTACAGAGTTTCAGGGTTACAGTGTTTCAAAGTTACAGGATTACAGAGTTATAGGTGGCTGAGTGTTTTGCGACAGAATCGTGTAATATGACGTAATTAAGATTCGCAAAATGTATCGAAGCCCAGGGTTTCAGGGTTGGTGGCTGAGTAGTTGTAGTACTGGACTTTTCATTAAAAACAGATTTACCGCAACGTATCGAAGCCCAGAGTTGGTGGCTAAGTAGTTGCTGCAAAGAACTTTTCATAAGACAAATTTGACCGCAACGTATCGAAGCCCGGAATTACAGAATTTTGTAACCATTTCGATTAGTTAGAGGTGCATTACTCACCCACGATTCATACAACCCGCGGCTCGCTTCCAAGCCCGGCCTTTTCTTAAACACATAGGATCATAGAAGTACATAGGCACATAGAAATTCTTAACTTTTCACTTCATGGGCTATATTGATACGCAAGCATTGCGGCTTTACCTTTCACCCATCCTGGCAGGCAGCCTGCCTGAATGCGTCAAGCAGACAGGGCATGCGAAGTCGAAGCATCACTCTTTAACTCACACATCATTTCTTGCCAGCTAAATACTGCCTGCTAACTACTTATTCAACCCTTGATTTCAGCAATTATATATCGTATCTTTTTGATTATGATAATTTTTCAAGATGAAAAAGATACTTGTTCCGGTTGATTTTTCCGACTTATCGACCGATGTTATTGAAAAGGCAGGGAAAAACGCTAAAGCCTTCCAGAGTGAGGCTATATACTCCACATTGCCATGCCGGGATCATTTCTTTATGATGATAACCCCACCGGGGACATGATTGCAAATCCATATCAGGAAGAAATGATCAGGGAAGATCATGACCTGAAAGCGATGGTACATTACCTTCTTGAGCGGTATATCAATGCAAAGTCAGCATTGATTCACAGACCGGTTATCAATTCTGTATTGGATGAGGCTGAAAAATTTGGGGCTGATCTGATCGTTGTCGGTTCGCAAAGCCACGGTTTTCTTTACCGTACATTTATAGGCAGCGTGAGTGATGGTGTGATAAGGCGCAGTCCCTGCCCGGTAATGATCGTGCCTCAGCCTTAGCTTCTCCGGTTAAATCGGGCAATCAGGTCAGCGCGTCCCAGTTTTCGGAGCGATTCATTTAACCAGCGTTTGTTTTCGGGTTTGTACCAGAAGAAAAACTTCTGCTGGCTGAGTTTTTCGTCTCGGGAACGGGCAACATAAACCGGTTTTAGCGTATAGGGATCGAGTCCGGTATAATACATCGTTGTTGCCAGGGTCATGGGGGTGGGTGTAAAATCCTGCACCTGCTCCAGTCGGAAACCCTGTTGCATGGTATCACAGGCCAGTTCAGCCATGTCTTCTTCTTTGCTGCCGGGGTGGCTCGATATAAAATAGGGAATCAACTGCTGTCTTAATCCATGCTGACGGTTAATCTCATCAAAACGCTTCTGGAACTCCACAAAGGTGCGATAATGTGGCTTACGCATAATCTGAAGCACACTTTGCGAACTGTGTTCAGGCGCTACTTTCAGCCTGCCTGAAACGTGATTTGTAATCAATTGCTGCAGATATTCGTCCAGTCCATTGGCTTTGTTGTCGGCTTCACTGCGACCAACCAGCATATCGTAGCGGACACCACTTCCAATGGTAATTCGTTTCACGCCATTCAACAGCATCGCCTTTTTGTAAAGTGCGGTCATTGGCCGGTGATCGGTATTCAGGTTTCGGCAGATGGTGGGGAAAATACAGGAAGCCCGTTTACATTTTTTACATTTGTCGGTATCAATGCCCTGCATACGGTACATATTTGCCGAAGGGCCGCCCATATCGGTAATGTGCCCTTTAAAATCAGGCTCTGACGCAACCTGCTTCACTTCTTTCATGATTGATTGCTCTGACCTGCTGACTACAAACTTCCCCTGGTGGGCAGAAATGGCACAAAAAGCGCACCCACCAAAGCAGCCCCGGTGCAGGTTGATGGAATTACGTATCATATCAAAAGCCGCGAGCTGTCCTCGTTTGCTGTAACGTGGATGTGGCTGACGGGTGTAAGGCAAATCGAAAGCGGCATCAATTTCTTTCTCCTCCATGGGTGGATTCGGGGGATTAACCACGATGATAAAATCACCGTTGCCTTCCACCAGTCTGGCGCCCTGCCATCGGTTCGATTCCTCTTCGAAAATACGGAAATGGCGGGCAAACACTTTTTTATCGGACAGGCATTCCACATGCGAAGGCAGAATGAGCGTTTCGACCCCTGATAATTCGGGCAAAGGTTCATTCGAGGGCAGCCTGAAAGCCGTTTGTTCCACATCACGGATCTGTTGTATTGTTTCACCGGCCGCCAGGCGATGCAGAAGTGCAACCATTCCCTTCTCCCCCATCCCGAATACCAGCATATCGGCTCCGCTCCAGGTCAGGATGTCGGGTTTGATGCTGTCGCTCCAGTAGTCATAATGGGTAAGGCGCCGCATGGAGGCTTCTATCCCGCCAAGGATCACCGGTACTTCCGGAAATAACTTTTTTAATATGCCAGTGTAAACCACTGTAGCATAATCAGGTCTGAAACCAGCCACCCCGCCCGGGGTATAGGCATCATCGGAACGCAGACGGCGGTTGGCAGTGTAGTGATTCACCATGGAATCCATACACCCTGCTGTAACTCCAAAGAATAATCTGGGTTTGCCAAGTTTTTTAAAGTCCCTGAGATCGTCGCGCCAGTTGGGCTGAGGCAGAATGGCCACCCTGAAACCCTCCCTTTCAATCAACCGGCCCATCACGGCGTGGCCAAACGAAGGATGATCGACATAGGCATCTCCTGAAACGATGATAACATCCACCGCATCCCAGCCGCGCTTGTCGAGTTCTTCACGGCTTATGGGCAGCCAATCGGTAAGGGGGCGTCTATCAGGGGTTTGCATGAGGCAAAGGTAGGTGTTTATCGGGTATCAGGATGAGTTTATGATTTCAGTCAGGTTTGAATTCTTATGTAATAGAATACACATAATATAAAATATTAATGTAATGGATTACACATAATGCCATATTCAAAGGGTTTTTCATGAATTTGTTGTGATGGCTTATTTTACCAGGGGGTATGTCACCAGGAAGCATTTAACATCGGAAACACCTGGTTTTTTTAAGCTGTCGTAGATTTAAAAAGTTCAATCCGGACTTATTAAAATTGCGCAAATCGTCGCGCAAAAGTCGCCTAATTGCCTCGTCTCTCAGTCTCTCAGTCGCTTCGTCCCTAAGTCTCTTAGTTTCTGAGTTACTTTAAAAGTCCCTTCCTGAAACAACCCTCCACGTGATCATCTACCAGTCCCGCAGCCTGCATAAAAGCATAGCAGATGGTGCTTCCGCAGAAAGTAAACCCACGTTTTTTCATATCTTTGGACATAGCATCTGACTCGGGGCTGGTAGCCGGGATATGCTTGTGTTCTGTAAAGTGGTTTACAATGGTTTTGTTCCCGGTAAATTGCCAGATATACGCATCGAAGGTGCCAAATTCCTTTTGAATGCCAAGGAAGATTTGTGCATTTTTTATGGTTCCCCGGATCTTGGCCCGGTTGCGGATGATACCGGCATCGTTGAGCAGGCGGTTGTAATCCTCTTCGGTATAGGCGGCTATTTTTGCGGCATCAAAGTTATCGAATGCTATGCGAAAGCCTTCGCGCCGGTGCAGTATAGTCTTCCAGCTCAGTCCGGCCTGGAAGGCATCAAGCACGAGAAATTCAAACAGTTTTCGGTCATCGTGAACAGGCACACCCCATTCCTTATTATGGTATTCGTTCATCAGCGGGTCGATGCCCGGCCAGGTGCAGGTTTTTTCCATTATATTTCGGATTGCGGATTTCAATTTCGGATTGCGGATTT
>JBBQIQ010000153.1:0-8751 GCA_038325075.1 Bacteroidales bacterium
AGGATTATAACCTGTAGGAACAACAATACCATTGGCAACCAGAACATAAGTTTCGCCATCGGTTAAATTATAAGTGAATCGGGCCAGTGCATTGGTCGTATCGGTTGAATTCGCAGGCTGAATAACGACATCAAAATCAACTCCAGCAGGAGCATCTATAAATGGAGAAGCTGTGCGGAAAGCGAAATTGTCGATCAAAAGCTGATCGTTCAGCCAAACATCTACCTGTGCTGCAGCAGCATCGGCTGAGTTGTGGATTACCTGCAGTCTGGCCTGGCCAAACAACATAACAGGTAACATAGTCAGTACAACAATAAATGTACGGAAAGTAAAACTGTTTGATTTCATGATTTTAAAATTTAGGTTATTGATTTAGTTTAAGCGCAACATTATTAACCAGGAATAATAAATAATGTTTAACGAAAAAGTAAAAAGAATAAACAAAATATAGTAAGCATTTGTAAAAAAATAATTTAATTTAATGATAATCAGTATTATAAGATAAACGAATAGAAGAATGTTAAATTATTGTTAAAGCATAGTTTAATTAACAAGAACGAAAAATAAACAAAGTTTGAAAAAAAACGTTTATTGGTCGAATAGATCTATTATGACAGAGTTAAAAAGCCGTTTCGCTAAAATTGATTTTCAGATAACAACCTGGATGGCCAGAAATGGAGTTCTGTTTTTAAGGCTCAGTGTAGGCTTTTTATTTTTGTGGTACGGGGTCCTTAAATTTTTCCCAAATGTCAGTTCTGCTGAGAACATAGCTACATCTACCATTGAGCAATTATCATTTGGGTTGGTTGATGGCAGGTTTGCCATGCTTATCCTGGCAGTCTGGGAAACGATGATAGGCCTTGGTCTGATGTCAGGAAAGTTCTTACGCGAGACATTGCTGTTGCTGTTCCTTCAAATGATCGGGACACTCGCGCCTCTTGTACTTTTTCCAGACATAACTTTCACGATTTTTCCGTTTGTCCCTACCCTTGAAGGCCAATACATAATCAAAAACCTTGTACTAATCTCTGCTGGTATTGCCATTGGGGCAACCGTAAGAGGAGGCAGATTGGTTGCAGAACCCAAAAATATTTCAAAACCTTAATTTTTATGCCTGTATTTCAAACCACGCAGTTAGTAAATGCATCACTTCAGGATAGCTGGGATTTTTTCTCAAGTCCATCAAATTTATCGGTGATCACCCCTCCTGAAATGAATTTCAGGATTAAATTTCCCGACCCGTTACCCCGGATGTATCAGGGGCTAATCATACGTTACACGGTTAGCCCGCTTTTGGGCATCCCTTTGGAGTGGATCACAGAAATAACCCATGTAAAAGAGTATGAATATTTCGTGGACAACCAATTGAAAGGCCCTTTTAAACTCTGGCACCACCAGCATTTTTTCAGGGAAACACCTGAAGGGGTCGAAATGCGCGATATTGTAAATTACGAACTGCCGCTTGGGAAATTAGGCGGCTTATTTGGCAGTCGTATTGTGATAAAGCGGGTTCAGGGAATTTTTGATTTCCGAAAGTCAGTGATTGAAAAGAGATTTAAACCCAAATTGAGCGATTTAAAGAAGTAAATCGATCAATCGATTAGGAAATTGTAAGCAATTCACGGTAAAACATCTTCATGGCTTTGGTGAATTGCAACAATTTTCAAATCGCGGTTTACCTAAGTAAAGCGCTTTTTAGCTGACCCGCTCAACTTAGGTTAAACAGGGCTGATCTGTATGGTATCTTTCATGACCGGAAATTATTCCATTTTGCCCCACAACAATCGGCAACATTCTTGCGCTGTTATCCGAAAAAAGCTCAAAGTCGCATCCCGATCCTCCCTCTTTTCACTTCTTTGAATTCCTGAACAGCACAATTATTTCATAGATTTGCACTTCTTTTAAAATTACCTGTCCGGGAAATGACTGCGAACAAAACTTCTGTTATTACGGGTGCCCTGGCAATCTGTTTTTCTGCTATTCTCTGGGGGCTCGATGGAATTGTACTGACGCCGCAGTTGTATAATCTCGACCTTGGGCTTGTCGTTTTTATCCTGCATGCACTTCCATTTGCTATCATGAATTTGTTTCTTTTCAGGGAATACCGGTTGCTGAAAGAGTTTTCACGAAAGGATTTAATCTACATATTTTTGGTTGCACTTATGGGTGGGGCCATTGGAACCATGGCAATTGTCAGGGCTCTTTTTCTTGTCGAATTTCGCGACCTGACTATTGTGGTTTTATTGCAGAAATTGCAACCTGTATTTGCCATCATCCTTGCAGCTATATTGTTGCGTGAAAAAGTTAAGAAGAACTTTTTGCTTTGGGCCTCGCTGGCAATTGTTGCCGGATATTTTTTAACGTTTGGCCTGCAATTGCCTGATCTGAAAGCAGGATCAAAAATCCCTCTTGCAGCAGCTTATTCACTACTGGCCGCTTTTTCGTTTGGCTCTGCCACAGTGCTGAGCAAAGGGGTCCTTCACCGGATTTCATTCCAGGCAGCTACTTTCTACAGGTACGGTTTTACAACCCTTATCATGCTGGTTTTTGTCCTGATTACGGGATCTCTGGAGGGATTTTCTTCAATCACATCAAACAATTGGATAATCTTTCTGATCATCACATTCACAACCGGATCGGGTGCAATCTTTTTATATTACTACGGTCTCAGGAAAGTTAAAGCGATGGTAGCGACAATATGTGAATTGTGTTTTCCACTGTCAGCTATTATGTTTGATTATTTCTTTCATGGAAAGGTACTTACACCGGTTCAATGGGTTAGTGCAGCAGTGATGCTATTGGCAATAGTCAGGCTCACAATCGGGGGAAAGTCAGATTCTGCCGTTTAAACCTGGCATAAGCACCTGTCTGAAATCGTAACTGAATATAGAAGATGATTATTTTTATTTCTCTTAACTGATATCTTCAGCCTTTTTTCTGTTCAATATAACAAAAGCATAGCCACTGAATATCAGCGTAGTGAGAACCTGAATCCAGATTGGGGTTGAAAACAAGCCGGGGCCGGTGACAGCGAGTGAAATCAAAACCGCTTTCACCAGATAATAAACCATTTTACTTATAACAATACCGGAAAGCATAGCGGTAAAACTGTTTTTAAAAATCCGGACAAACATGAAGTATAGGTAGACATTTAGAGCTAGTTCTGCCGAGATCAGGAGCATCTTGTAAAAAACAGGGTGTCCTGAAACAGCAAAAGAAAACAACGGCAATGAGATTGCCAGAAGAAAAGCGTTCTGTCTGTTGCTGTGCACCATTGCAATAATCAGCATTAATCGCATGGGTTCAATAAGGTAAAGCGGGAAGTTGAGCAGATGAGAGAGCGCCGGTGTGAAGTAAATCAGCAAAAGCGCGAATGAACCAATGATTACACTTCTTAACGTTTCTGATTTTGAAATGGTTATTGCTTTCATATCGCTTTAATTTTAATTTACCTTAAATAAGTTCTGATGTTCACTGGTTCAGAATATTACAAAAATACATTTTTATTCTTTCCATGATATCTTTTGAAGTAAATTGTTTGTTTCAATCAATGAATTACCTATTTTTACCCGGATATTTTGACTGTCAAACATATTTTTCGGCGTATGAAACGACGTGATTTTTTAGTTAAAGGTGTGAGTGCTGGTCTGGTTGCCGGAACTGCAGGTAGCTTTGCGAATTTTGAACAGCTTTCAGCCGCCCTGCCCAATTTTGCACTTTACGATCTTGTTGCAGTGCGCGACGGTGAACCGGATGTTATGTTCGACATGGCAATTGCTTCTCTTGGTGGGATGACAAAATTTGTGAAAAAAGGTCAAAAAGTCGTTGTAAAACCCAACATCGGCTGGGACGTTTCCCCCGAAAGGGCCGGCAACACCAATCCAAAACTGGTAGCCCGTATTGTTAAACACTGTCTTGATGCCGGCGCATCCGAAGTTTACGTGTTCGACAATACCTGCGATGCCTGGAATTTATGCTATAAAAACAGTGGGATTGAGAAAGCGGTTAAAGATGTTGGGGGTAAAATTGTGCCGGGAAACACAGAAAGTTATTATCAAACGGTTAAAATACCGCTGGGAAAAAGCCTTAAAGAAGCTAAAGTCCATGAACTCATCCTTTCTTCTGATGTATTTATCAATGTTCCTGTGCTCAAACACCACAGCTCAGCCAGTATTTCCCTCTCTATGAAGAACCTGATGGGCGTTGTCTGGGACCGCCGTTACTGGCACCGGAATGATTTGCACCAGTGCATCGCTGATTTTGTGTCGTGGCGTAAGCCCACCCTGAATGTTATTGACGGATACAGGGTGATGATGCGCAACGGCCCCCGCGGGGTTTCCACGGCAGATGTCGTTACCATGAAGCAATTGATCATATCCACAGATATTGTAGCTGCAGATGCCGCCGCGACGAAAATTTTCGGGAGCCAGCCGGAAGATATTCCACATATCCGGATAGCAAACGAGATGAAACTTGGCACAATGGCGCTCGACAAACTATCAATAAACAGGATTAAGATTTAATATGCATAGGCTTTCCTGGCTCAAGACAATCAGAGTTGCCGTTTCCCTCATTTTTCTGCTTCTGACCACACTTATCTTTCTCGACCCGGCTCAGTGGATACCGGCATGGCTGATCAATGCTATTACCTGGCCGCAGTTTGTTCCTTCACTACTGAAATTTATCGGATCCATCAGCCTCTCCGCTTTGGGTTTTCTGCTGTTTTTTATCCTCACATTGATTTTTGGACGGATTTATTGCTCAAGTGTATGCCCGCTTGGGACTATGCAGGATGTAATTTCCTGGTTCGGAAGAAAGTTTTTTAAACAGAAGCCGCTCAAATTTGCTAAAGCAAGCAATATTATAAGGTATTCAGTGCTTTCTTTAGTGATAGTTTCATTTCTTTTTGGGTTCTCGCTTTTGCTGAATCTGCTCGATCCGTATAGTAATTTTGGCCGTATTATGGCCAATTTGACAAGACCGGTATTTCTTCTTGGTGGAAATGGAATCGCCGGATTACTTGAAGAACAGGATATTTTCTGGTTACCTAAAACAGAGTTCAAGGGCTTGCATACTGCTTCAATTGCTTTTGCTTCCGGGTTTCTGTTGCTTATCGGCTGGATGTCAGCTTTTCATGGCAGGTTATATTGCAATACTTTGTGTCCGGTCGGTACGTTACTTGGATTGGCATCAAGGTTTTCACTCTTTAAAATAAAGCTCGATAAGCTGGCATGCAATAGTTGTGGTTCCTGCAGCAAAGTTTGCAAAGCGCAATGCATTGATGTTAAAAGCAAAACGGTCGATTATTCAAGATGTGTCAACTGTTTCAATTGTCTGAGCGAATGTCCTTCTGATGGGGTGCTTTTTACCTTTCCACTGAAAGCTCAGAATTCGGTCATTGAAACAGGTCAGGATGTTCGTACAAACAAGCGAAGAATTCTTATCAAGGCTTTCTTATTTTCTACAGCTTTTCTATCAGTGAAGGCATACGCTACCCGGATAACCGGAGGTGAGAAACCAACTGAAATTCCGGAAGACAGGATGTTGGTATCAACTCCACCCGGCTCAGAAGGTCACGACCACTTCAATCGCAATTGCACGGCCTGCCACCTGTGCGTCAGTGTTTGCCCAACTCAGGTTTTGCAGCCATCATTGATTCAATACGGTCTTAAGGGTTTTCTGCAGCCTTACATGGATTATCATGCAGGTTTTTGCAACTTCGACTGCGACCTGTGCGGCAAAGTTTGCCCGACCGATGCTATTAAATTGTTGGCGCCTGAGCAGAAAAAGCGTACACAGGTCGGGAAAGCTATATTTATTAAGGAGAATTGCGTAGTTTACACAGATAATACCGATTGTGGTGCCTGCTCTGAGCATTGCCCGACCAAGGCAGTCAACATGGTACCCTACAAAGATCGGCTTACCATACCTGAAGTTGACGACAAAATCTGTATTGGATGCGGCGCCTGTGAGTATGCCTGTCCGACAAAACCTTACCGTGCTATTTTTGTAGAAGGCAATGCAATACATCAACAAGCCGATGAGCCGGTTCAGGATGAAATTATTCTTAAAGAGACAGTTGAGGACTTTCCTTTCTAATGACAAAAGGGGGCCATGCCCCCTTTTGTGATGTTCAACATATAGGTAACACCCGATTATTCTGCCTTCTTATTTGGGGTATTTTAGTTGTCCAAATCCTCAAAAAACAAATTATCAGGTCTCTGCTTTAGATTCGGATAAGATCAAACAACCGGATATTTTTTAATTATTTGCTCCGAATGCAACAACAGATCGATGTATTGGGCTCTTTTGTAAATGTAAGGGTCTTTCACCATTGCTTTTGAGAGTTTTCCCCTGAATGCGTTCAGGTCTTCAAATTCATGTTTTTCCATGAACTTTTCAATTTCTGCCAAAATGCTGCCAATCAAATCCGGCTTGTGCTTATAAAACGCGCTCACAATTTGAACAGCTTCCGATCCGGCCAGAATCAATTTCACAACATCGTTACCGGTATATATACCCGAGGAGCTACAAATTGAAGCTCTGGTATTTTTATACAAAATACCGGCATACCTCAGCGCAAGGCGATAATCGCCTTCGTTGCTCAGATTGAAGGGTGTGCTGTGCTGCAGCGTATCCAGGTTAATATCAGGCTCAAACATACGGTTGAAAAGTACAAAACCTTTGGCTCCTGCCTTATCCATTCGTGAGATTACCTGGAGGCAATTTGTGTAAAATGGGCTTAATTTAACACTGACAGGGATTTTAACTTTCCTGCAAACCTGTTCAACAACTGAAACATGCTCGTCTTCAATCGACTTTGCCTCGGTTCCAAAATCGCGGGGAACCGAGAAAAAGTTAAGCTCTATTCCATCAACGCCTGTTTCTTCAATAAGTTCCGCGTATTCCACCCAGGTTTCGGTAAATACACAGTTTAAACTGGCTATCAGGGGAATGTCAAGCAAGGCTTTTGCTTCGCGCAATTTGGTCAGGTGCTCCTCCGGGCCGGCATGTTCCATCCCCGGAAATAGGCTGATCATTTCCGCATTCCGCTCATTGTAAAGCTCCATCTCATCCTGAAGCTGAATGCTTTCAAGCTGTATCTGCTCCTCAAAAAGAGATTTGTAAACAATCGCCGCTGCGCCTGCTTCCTGCAGTTTGCGTAGCATATCAGTGCTGTTTACAAGGTTGCTTGATCCGATAATGATGGGATTTTTAAGGGGAATGCCCATGTAATTTACCGCAAGTTTTGACATATTAAGACCTCCTTGATTGGTTTATGTTTCCTGAATATTCAGGGAATTAACAAAAATTTAACGGTTTTTGTTCTGCCTATGCTTTTAATTGGCCGAAAAAACTTCGTAAATGTATGAATTAGCGCTGAAAGTAAAAATTTTGCCTTGAATCCGGGTTTATTTTATGTATCCTGCCTGCTTCGTTACCTGAGGCAGTCAGATAGGTTTGTCGCCTTTGTCTTGCTGCTGATGGACCTCCCACCGTTGGTGGGGGTGGTGCAAGAAGTTTGAAATTTTTACCAGTCAACTGAAACAATAATTCGGGTTTCCTGGTTTATTATTTCCATACTATTTCGTTTATATTTGATATACCATAAATATACGCAACTATGTCTGTCAGAATTGCAAAAAATGTGCATAGGGATAAGCCGTGCTTGAAGCTTGATTTTGCTTACGATGTAACCAAAATAGCCCTGGTAAAACAAATAGAAGGCTACACCTGGAGCAAAACCCTGGGTTCATGGCTGATACCAGACGCGCAGCAACCCATCGGACAGCCAAAATTGCTTTTTCAGGGCGATGAATCGTTGTTTGATGGTAAACCAGCTCCACATTATGAAACCCTTATGCCTGCATCCCCGCAAATCAATCCACAGATGGGGAAAGCCGGTGTTTCTATTGAAGTCAGATAAAAATGCCTAAGAATGATACGTATCAATTTTATCATTGAAAATCCGGGCTTTTCAGCTTCCGTGTCAATTTTGAGGAATTTCAGAAGTGCTTTACAGGAGACACAATAGTTGTAGAATATAATTTAATGTTTTACACCCGTGGTGAAATTGAATGGACAAAAGGTTCTGACATGTATGTATTCAAAGACAACAAATTTGGCGCACAAACCCGGCAGCAAACAAACCTGCAAAAAAGCTGCAATTTGCCAACGTGCAAAAACAAGCTTCTCTTTACAGAACATTTTTAGTTTCAATAAGTTTGTAAACAGTACTTTTACGATACAAAAAGCAAATACCTATCTATCTTTAATTATAAACTAAGCATGAAAGAGAAACTAATTAACGAAAGAAAAAAACTACTTACTTCAATAGAAAAACTTTTAGAAGGTCCGATGATTTTCTTAGGCTTCGTATGGCTGGCTCTATTGGTAATTGAATTGATATGGGGTTTGAATAAACCACTTGAATATGCAAGCATAACAATCTGGATTATTTTTATCATTGATTTTCTTATAAAATTTATTTTAGCGCCAGTTAAAGTTGATTTTTTTAAAAAGAACTGGTTAACAGCTATATCCCTTATTATTCCTGCTTTAAGGGTCTTCCGTATTTTTAGGTTTGTCCGATTGATGCGAGGTTTACGAGGTATCAGGCTTGTGCGTATTGTTTCTTCTTTCAACAGGAGTATGAAGAGCCTGGGGGCAACAATGAAACGAAGAGCCTTTGGTTATGTTTTTATGATTACACTTATTGTAACTTTTGCAGGTGCAGCCGGTATGTATGCG
>JBBQIQ010000154.1:0-8655 GCA_038325075.1 Bacteroidales bacterium
CACCTTTTAACTGTTTCCATTGACCATCACTCAAATTCAGACAGGATTAACAGGATTAACAGGTTTTCCGAATTAGAAATTAGTCCCTCAATAAAGGTTTTTATAGCCCGAATGAGAATAACTTTCTTTGCGAAGCCTTGAAAAGGTTAAGGTTAAGGTTAAGGTTAAGGTTAAGGTTAAGGTTAAGCAGCTCCTAAGCATGATTCCACAACTTAATATTTACATCAGGCCCAATCTCAAGCTCAACCCTGTCCGCCTTCCTGACTAAACTCTCTTTTGAAACTGAACTGTCAGACAGGCAGGCTCAAAGCTTCGGCTCCCCCGCATCCACTGCGTTTCTGCGGGGCAAGCTGCTCAGCTCATCGCCTCAACCTAAATCTAACCCTGAGTTACATAAGAGATATTAGATATTCCTCTTCTAATGCTCTTCCGGCAACTTCAGCTTATCTCCGGTCTGTTCTATAACCTTTTGTTTCCATTCGTCTGAATATCCGGGGAACGAAGGCGATTGTGGATAGCCCCATGGATTCCGAAGGAGAATACTGTTTTTTTCCTTCTTTACATTTCCATCAAGGTATTTAACCAGCAGAAACTCACCAAGCCTGCGCCAACGGTCAACAGTCGTTTGAGCTGTCATTGTGCAATACATCGTAAGCTGCTCCCTGGCTTTATCCTGATCTGATTTCCATAATTGCAGCACAGACTTATCCATATCCGGGATTTCCGATGCAAACCGGTTCTCAAGCTCCGCCTGAACTTGCATTAAATCGGGCATTACGCGATCAAAAAAGAGATATTTAAAATGGGCTACCCGGTTGAACACCCAGAAAGCTGCTGTCTCTGAGTATGTAAGCATATCGCCATTGCCTTCAGCTACACAGTGGGGAACCTTCAAGATTCCACAATAAAAGGGCATATAAACAGTAGAGCCGGCATCATCAACCCCAAACCAGAAAATACCGCCAATCGGATCGGGCAACCAACTGCGCATTTGAGCAATAAATGAAAACCCGGTTTGCTGGGTTACAGTAACTCTTTCATTGAAATATTCCTGGTCCTCATACTTCCAGGTGAGCGGACGCCATCGGTAAGGTAGTCCGAACGGACCGGCACCAACATCTTGCGTCATATCCAGATCAGTGCCCTGCAGATAATCGCGCTTAAAGTTCATCAGATCCTGTGCACTGAGTTTACGATCAGGTTTGATGTAAAGAGGCATTCTCTCTTTACCGGTCGCTCCGGCAGCGTAATCGTAGTATTTTTGCATTCCGCTATTGACGTGGTTAAACACTGACCAAACCCTCAGTTCACAAAAGCGTGCTGCTTCAAAGTTTACCGGAGCATACACATCGCTGAAGCTGAATTCCGAATCTTTACCTGTGAAATAACCTTTTGTCTTTGCGAAAGAAATGACGTCGTGAGCATAAATTGTTTCGATATCCGGCTTATTCAAATGCTTGAAATTTTTGCTGCTGATTGAATTTGAGCCGTTATCCAGCGGAAAATAAGTGATACGGGCATGGTTGGCATGAGCGGAAATATAACCATCTGGAATCCGGATGGCTACCCACACAGCCCCTTTATCGGCATTGATCATTTTTCCGGATTTTTTGTCCAATACCATCCGGTTTCCTTTTCCGATAATCTCCATAATCCAGACTTCATTTGGATCGCCGATGGAGAAGGATTCGCCGCTGCTGGCATAGCCGAATTTTTCGACCAGTTCCCCGATTACCTGAATCGCCTCACGTGCGGTTTTTGCCCGCTGAAGCGCCAGGAACATAAGACTGCCATAGTCAGCTATGCCTGTTGTATCTGTAAGTTCTTCGCGGCCTCCGAAGGTTGTTTCGCCAATGGCTACCTGGTGTTCATTCATAAAGCCAATCACCTGATAAGTATGCGGAACCTGTGGTATTTGCCCAAGCGGTTCAGCGGTACCCCGGTCGTAGAGGGTAACCAAACTTCCTCCCGGCCAGTCAGCGGCTGCACGCCAGTAAAGTTCGCCGTAGCGGATGTGAGAGTCGGCCGCATAGCTGATCATGGTGCTGCCATCGGTTGAAGCACCTTTTGTTACGAGGTAGTTGGTGCAGGCTTCTGAAAGAAGGGGAAAAGCCAATAAGGCTATCATTGCGAGGTTTCTGGTTCGGAACATAATTCAAGAGATTTTGTAAAAATGGAGCGTGCTAAATTACAATTTTTTAACAGCGGGTCATAGGTTAACACTTCGTCACCCCAGATGCAACTGGTAAAATTCTTATCATTGCACTTTAAACAAACTAAAATCAAAAATTTATAATATTATCATAATCAAGCCGGTACAAATGATCATTAAAGACGAAGCCAGCCTGGAAAGGCTTGTTATACATAAAACAGGCAATAAAAGCCGTGAAGAGGGTATTAAAATTTCAAAAGCCCCGGTTCATTTCAGCGGAGCTATCAATGACCTCTTGATCAGGTATTTCCTTTCCCCTTTCGGGAAGAATGAGTATTTCAATCTTCATCATGATGCAGATTTGAACCTGAACGAAGTCTATCATTTTGCCTGTGCCATCTTCGATGATCCGGGGAGTTTCTACCTGAATTCAGTTAACCTTGCCAATCACCTGTATGAGAATTCGGTTCATCCGAAAGTAAAAGCAGGGGAATTCTATGTTGCCTACCTGAAAAATCTGATTGTGGATGGTGAAGAAGTAGATGCTATAGGCCTTTTCAAATCGGAATCCCGTGAAACCTTTTTAAAGGTATTTCCGACATCCGATAATTTCAGTATTGAACATGAAGATGGGATAAACATCAACAAATTAGATAAGGGCTGCCTTATTTTCAACACCGAACGCGAAATCGGTTTCGTGGTTGCTACTGTTGACAACCTGAGCAAAGGCGGCGAAGCTCAATACTGGATAGACAGTTTCCTGAAGCTAAAGCAACGGAATGATGAGTATTTCCAGACCAGTCAGACCCTTAATCTTTGTAAGGAATTCGTAACCAATAAGCTACCTGAGGTATTTGAAATTGACCGGCCGGGACAGGCCGAACTGCTGAATAAGTCGATGAAATTCTTTAGGGAAAATGACTCATTTGTCATGGAAGAGTTTGTAAGCGAAGTATTCGCTGAACCTGAGATGATTGAAACTTTCAATGAATATAAGCGTGATTTTGAGCTTGAGCGTGAAGTGAAAATCAACGATGATTTTGATATTTCAGGACAGGCAGTGAAGAGGTTATCCAAAGTTTACAAAAGCATAATCAAACTGGATAAGAACTTCCACATTTATGTGCATGGCAACCGCGATAATATTGAAAAGGGATACGATGATGAGCGGGGAATGGCTTATTACAGGCTTTTTTATAAGGAGGAAAGTTAAGTTTCAGGGTTTCACCCTTTGCTCTGTGCCCTTTACCCACTCACAATCTGCTCAACCACCTTTCTAACATTCTTACTCTCTGCCATTCTGATTGCGGAAACCACTCCCCTCACCCAGCGGCTGTTAGGGTAAATTAATGCAAGACCCAGTGCAGATATTTTTTTGTCCCTTGATGTCAGCAGGTTAGCATTGTTGGTTGAGGTATGAAATTCTCCCGCACTTTTCCAGGCGCCGTCCCGGGCTTCAGATAAACTGAAATTAACCAGAAGGGTATCAGAATTACCAGCCAGTCTGTCGAGTAATCCCAGCAGCGGCGATACCTCTCCAATCCTTGATTGCACTTTATCCGTCATTTCGAATAACAAACGGTTTATGGTATTAAAATCGTTGTGTAGCAAAGTCAGTTCCTTCCCTTTACCAGTTTCGGCAGCGGCTATTCCCAGATCGAGGTTGATATGGGCGTTCATACCGAGTAACAGATGCTGGAGAATCAGCAAAGGCTTTTTCTCCGCTTCAAAAACAATGCGCCAGGAACCGGTATGTGGCTTTCGGTTTTTCCAGGCCAGGTATGCTTCGATGTATCGATTCGCAAAGAGTACGTCCAGCTTTTCCATTCTGGCACTATCCGCAAATTCGCGATTGCCGATGCCCTGTTTCACCCTGATGGTGACAAGTCTGTATAAAGCCGGAAAATATGCCAGAGGACTATTGCTGCTGATTTCCCTTTCAATAATCTCCTGTAGGGAAGTAATTACATCGTCAATGCTGGAAGCCGTTTTAATCATAAATTGAAATTTTTGATTCTGCTTTTACTGAATTCACGAGAAGGAAATTCCCTTAAAGGACTTTTAGTAATCATGTTCAGAATATGGACTCGACCAACTTTATTTATTTGTTTAGAAATTGAAAATTAGAAATTAGAAATTAAGTTCCCATCCCGCTATCTTTGCCCCTTATTCAAATTACCTACTGACCGAAGTATGAAACGTTCCGACCTCCTCTTTGTTTGCTGTGTAATTCTATTCTTTCTGCCGTTCTTCATTTCATCCGACATTCTGAATGCTTACAATGGCTTCAACAAAGAGCATGGAATGGTCATGAGTTTTATCAAGTTTGCAATTCTGGCTACGCTTGGGGAAGTTATAGGGTTAAGGGTAAAGACCGGGAAATACAACGCTCCGGGATTTGGCATTTTGCCCAGGGCAGTCGTTTGGGGATTTTTGGGACTAACCATAAAACTGGCGTTTGTTATTTTCAGTTCGGGTACTGTATCCTTCCTGATATACATGGGTATGGAGAATGCCGGTGAGGCCCTGAAAGGAAGTTTTACTCCGGATAAATTATTTGTCGCTTTCTGCATCAGTGTTTTTATGAATTCGATATATGCTCCGGTTATGATGACTTTTCACAAGATTACAGATACCCACATTTTGAGTACCGGAGGAACGCTTAGAGGGCTTTTCTCACCCATTGATTTCAGTGCAATCTTAACAAAAATGAATTGGGATGTTCAATGGAACTTCGTGTTCAAAAAGACCATACCGTTTTTCTGGTATCCGGCTCATACCGTTACTTTTTTGTTACCTGTTGAATTCCAGGTACTTTTTGCAGCCATACTCGGAATTGCCTTAGGATTGATTTTAGCAATAGCTTCGATTAAAGGGAAATAGTTTTAAGCTCTCCCCTACCCCTCGCTTTACCTATTCCTGTTAAAGGAACCCTGGTTTTTACCTCACCAAATTGAACTTATGACGTTTGGATTTTTGACATTCAAGATCAAACTTATATTTTTTTCAGAATCCCTTGCCATGTTAACACAATTCTATAACTTGCCAGCCTGTTCCATTTCGGATTTAAAACGAACACTAAGTAATTTTATTTTCATAATTTACTTATTATTAGTGAATTATATTTCTATTTATCCAATTTCAGAAAACCAGGTTTATCCTGAAAAAGGCTGAGCAGACAGACAAACCAACTACATTATAATCATGAAAGAAGTATTCAAAAACGAAACGCCCATCAGTTACGAATTGGTAACACGCCTGATTGGTGAAATGAACCTACCGAGTGTTGGTAAGGCAAGCATTCGTGAAATCAAGCGCCTGATCGATAACATCGAACGTGAGTCCGGAAAGAAATACATCCGGATGGAAATGGGAATTCCGGGACTTAAACCCTCCTCGATCGGAACTGATGCAGAAATTGAAGCTCTGCGCAATGGTGTAGCTGCCATTTATCCCGATATTGACGGAACCCCGGCATTGAAATATGAAATTTCACGTTTCGTTAAAAACTTTATGAATATTGATGTACTGCCGGAAGCCTGCATTCCTACGGTTGGCTCAATGCAGGGTAGTTTCGCGGCATTCCTGACCCTGGCCCGAATGGATGAAACGCGTGACACAACTTTATTTATTGATCCGGGATTCCCGGTGCATAAGCAGCAGCATAAAGTACTTGGCCAGAAATTTGAGAGTTTTGATGTTTATGAATACCGTGGTGAAAAGCTACGCGAAAAACTTGAATCCTATTTCATAAAAGGCAACATTCATTCGGTATTGTACTCCAACCCCAACAATCCTTCCTGGATCTGTTTCACAGATGAGGAATTGAAGATTATTGGCGAACTTTCCAATAAGTATGGTATCATTATTTGTGAAGACCTGGCCTATTTCGGTATGGATTTCCGTAAGGATTATTCAAAACCGGGCGAACCTCCGTATCAGCCCACAGTTGCACATTATACCAATAATTACATCCTGTTTATTTCCAGTTCTAAGGTTTTCAGTTACGCGGGGCAACGCATCGGTATGATGGTTATTTCAAACGAGCTATTCAACAAAAAAGCCCCCGGTTTGAAAAGATATTACAACAGCGATATTTTTGGAAAAGCCATGATTTTCGGAACCGTTTATGCGCTAAGTTCCGGCACTGCCCATTCGGCCCAGTATGCGCTTGCGGCAATGCTTAAGGCAGCGAACGAAGGCCGGTTTAACTTTGTAGAAGACGTGAAAATATACGGCGATAAAGCCAGGATCATGAAGAAACTTTTTGTTGATAACGGTTTCCACATTGTTTACGATACAGATGTCGATAAGCCAATTGCCGATGGGTTTTATTTCACAATCGCCTACCCTGGTTTTACAGGGGAGGAGTTGATCGAAGAGCTCTTCTATTATGGAATCAGCGCGATATCCCTGGCCATTACCGGAAGCGAGAGGCTTGAAGGGCTCAGGGCCTGCGTTTCATTGGTTCAGCCGGCTCAATTCCCTGATCTTGAGGAGCGGCTTATAAAGTTCAGGCTTCATCATGCAATCTCAGAATAACAATATTGCTAAAGCCCGGGTAGCGAGTTTTAGATAGTGAACTTCTGTTTAAAATGGTTATAAATAGAAGCCTGTTGAATAAAATGCAAACGTTTGCAGGCTTGTGAATGATAAAAATAACCTAATTTCGTGGCATCAAAAATATTGCAAAATCTAATTTTAATATTATGGCAAAAGTCGTAGGTGATATTGTAATTGACATCGAAAAATGCAAGGGATGTTCGGTTTGTATTCCGGCGTGCCCGCAGGGAGTAATTGCGCTGTCGAAAAATGTAAACGGCAAAGGGTACAACTATGCCGAATCAATTAATGATGAGTGCACTGGCTGCACCAACTGCGCCATTGTTTGTCCCGATGGTGTAATCACAGTGTACAGGAAAAAAGTTGAGTAAGAAAATAATTTACTGAAAGTTTATGAAAGAACTCAGATTAATGAAAGGCAATGAAGCCTTTGCCGAAGCAGTCATCCGTGCAGGCGCCGATGGGTACTTTGGTTACCCGATAACACCTCAGTCGGAAGTTATGGAATACCTGATGGCAGAAAAGCCAGAGGAGCGCACCGGTATGGTTGTATTGCAGGCAGAAAGTGAAATTGCGGCCATCAATATGGTTTACGGCGGCGCTGCCTGCGGAAAACGCGTTCTGACTTCATCATCAAGCCCCGGAATCAGTTTGAAGCAGGAAGGCATTTCATACATAGCCGGAGCCGAATTGCCCTGTCTTATTCTGAATGTGGTGCGCGGTGGACCAGGGCTCGGTACAATACAGCCTTCACAGTCAGACTATTTTCAGTCAACCAAAGGTGGAGGCCACGGTGATTATAAATTACTTGTACTGGCCCCTTCTTCGGTTCAGGAAATGGCCGACTTTGCCGGACTCGGGTTTGAATTGGCCTTCAAATACAGAAACCCTGTGCTTATTCTGTCTGATGGTGCCATTGGACAGATGATGGAAAAAGTTGAGCTTGACGAACAACGCCCACGCTTAACAGAAGCAGAAATCATTAAAAATACGCCATGGGCAACTACCGGAAAAACCAAAGACCGCGAAAGGAATATTATAACTTCCCTCGATCTGGATTCAGGTAAAATGGAACTGCATAACATCGCGCTACAGGCCAAATACAAGGAGATGCAGAAAAACGAAACCCGTTACGAAGCCATTAGCTGCGACGATGCCGAATATCTGATAGTCGCTTATGGTACCAGTGCCCGCCTTAGTCAGAAAGCGGTTGATGTTCTCAGGGCTGAAGGTATAAAAGTTGGCCTGTTGCGCCCCATCACCTTATTCCCCTTCCCTACTGAAATCATCGCAAAACTTGCCGACCAGGTGAAAGGTATTCTTACAGTGGAAATGAGTGCCGGACAAATGATCGAAGATGTCAGGCTCGCAGTTGGATGCAGGGTGAAAGTTGAACACTTTGGCAGGATGGGTGGAATTATTCCCTCACCAACCGAAGTTGTTGAAGCAATGCATAAAAAAATAATCGGAGGATAATGATCATGGCTAATATAACCAAAGAAGAAATCCGTAAACCGGAGAACCTCGTTTACAAAAAAACCGACCTGTTGACCGACAAAGCATTAAGCTATTGTCCGGGCTGTGGTCACGGTACAGCCCATCGCATCGTAATGGAGGTTTTGGATGAAATGGACATTCAGGATAAAACCATCGGCATTGCTCCGGTTGGTTGTTCTGTATTGGCCTACGAATTTATGAATATCGACATTCAACAGGCAGCCCACGGACGTGCGCCGGCTGTTGCAACTGCCGTTAAGAGATTGCATCCTGATAAATTCGTGTTTACCTATCAGGGCGATGGTGACCTCGCGGCCATTGGCACTGCGGAAACCATTCACGCCTGTAACCGTGGTGAAAACATTGTAATTATCTTTATCAACAACGGTATCTATGGGATGACCGGAGGCCAGATGGCACCAACCACCCTTCCGGGGATGAAA
>JBBQIQ010000155.1:0-8482 GCA_038325075.1 Bacteroidales bacterium
CATGGGTACAGCATATATTTGTATTCATTGAAAACAAAGATAAGGATTCCTTCATCGTTCCTGTGAAATGCATGGATCAACTATAACCCAAATTGAGCGATTTGAAAAGAAAAATAGCTCAATCGATCAGGAAATTGTAAGTAATTCACATTAAAACAGTTTCATGGCTGTGGTGAATTGCAACAATTTCCAAATCGGAGTTTTCCTAAGTTGAGCGATTTGAGCAACGCGAAAAAGCGCTCAACTTAGGTATATTCTTTTTTAAAAGATCGCCCTTATTTGTAAGGATATTATACCTCCACAATCCCTTTCCGGATAGCAAACATCACTAACCCTGCTGTGTTTTTAGAATCGGTTTTCATCAGCAGATTCTCACGGTGCTTGTCAACCGTTCGTTTGCTTAAATGCAGAATGTCGGCAATTTGCTGATTTGAAAGGCTCAGGCAGATCTGGTAAAGTACTTCTTCTTCCCGATCCGAGAGTTCACTGGTTTTCGCAGGTTTTGCCTTACGGCTGATGTTTCTTAGAATGCTGTCAAGAATTTCCGGAGAGAAGAAATTATGCCCTGAGATGACACTTCTGATGCAATCTTCAACTTCGTGAATGCCTGAATTTTTCAGGATGAAGCCTTTTGCCCCTGCATCAATCATAAGGGTGTAATACTCTTCGTCAGCATACATGGATAGGGCAATGATTTTAAGGTCGGGTTTTAGTTCAAGGGCTTTTTTTGTCGCTTGTATGCCATCAATTTTCGGCATGCTGATATCCATAAAAACCAGCCCGGGTTCGCCTTCTGTTAGTTTCGCCAGGAATTCCTCACCATCGGATGCCTGTTTTACCTCTATGATATATGGCAGATTACCGAGTAGCAAAGCAAGCCCTTCCCTGAACAGTTTATGATCGTCAACTAGAAATACTGAGATTGGTTCCATGGTTATTAATTTCGGATTTCGGATTGCTCATTTTGGGTTTGATTCCGGGACTTTGGGCTAATGTATTCAGAGGCTGGCTTTAAATCTAATGATTGAATATCAATCCGCAATCTGCAATCCGTAATCCGCAATCTTAACATTCACCCTTACCCCTTCATTGGGCATACTATAAATATCAAAGGTGCCGTTCAGCGATTTTATCCTTGATCTGATGTTGGAAAATCCCATTCCTTTTTCGCTAAGTTCAAGAATTTCACTATCAAAACCAATACCATCGTCGAGGTAGTCCAAGGCAATGGCTTGTTCATCATACATCAGTGAAATATAGACATTCATGGCTCTCGAATGTTTTAAAGAGTTGGAAATCAGCTCGCAGATAACGCGGTACAAGACTACTTCCACATTGTAATTGAAACGCCGGTCATCAATATTGGTGTCAAGATTTATGGAAGGGTTCTCAATATTTGGCAGTTTTGAGATGAATGATTTAAGGGCCTTTTTCAGGCCAAAGTTGTTCAAAACATGCGGACTGAGTTTGTTTGAGATTTCTTTGAGCGACATAATTGACTCATCGATCAGTTTGCCGGCATTGGTCAACACTTCTTCATTTATCTCGGGATTTTCATCTTTCCGGCTTGCCGAAATAGCCATTTTTACCGATGAAAGCAATGGTCCCAGTCCATCATGAAGTTCTTTTGAAAAATTGAGTCTTTCATTTTCCTCAGTTCTGACAATGGCAGACAACACCCTCGATTCATTTTCCTTTCGCAGGTCATCCATTCGTTTCTGAATATTGAAAATCCGCTTGATGAAAATAAGGCTACCCAGCATTAGGATTGAAATAAGCACGCCGGTCCAGGTGCTGAGCATTCCTGTGATAAAACTTGTTTCCTTGTCCAATATCTGCAAAAGCTCAAATACCCGCCTGAATGCCATGAGCAGAAATCCGATTGAAATCAACCACCAGGCAATGTTGGTTTTGGTACGCTTTGTTAATGAGAGAGCAATGATGGCAGCACCAAACTGTAGGACGACGGATAAAATAAGGGCGATTTTCAGAGTCATATCTGCAGTTTTTGCAAAGTTACCAAAAGTAGGGCCTGTGACAAACATTCAAAGGCCTTTATTCTTTATTCCATCATTTCTCAGCTCTCTACTTTCTCCCTTCGTTCCTAACCCTGCTTTGGCATCACCCTCGGTGCAATCATATTCACAGGATCAAGGATTTCGTCGAGTTGCTCTTTGGTGAGAAGTTTTTGCTCAAGAACCAGATCATAGACTCTGCGGTTTCCTTCCAGGGCATCCTTAGCCAGCTTGTTCGAGGCTTCATAACCGATTACAGGGTTCAACGCGGTAACAAGCCCAATGCTGTTGTAAACCATATCTCTGCAGTGCTGCACGTTGGCTGTAATGCCTTTTATGCACCGGTGGTTCAGGGTATTCATACCGTTTTTCAACATCTCGATCGATTCGAAAAGACTATAAACTATGATGGGCTCCATTACGTTCAGCTCCAATTGTCCGGCTTCGGCTGCCAGGGTCACCGTAAGGTCGTTCCCAATTACTTTGAAAGCAATCTGATTGACCACTTCGGGAATAACCGGGTTTACCTTACCTGGCATTATGGTGCTGCCGGGTTGCATGGGCGGCAGGTTGATTTCGCCAAATCCGGCGCGGGGGCCTGATGAAAGCAGTCTCAGGTCGTTGCAAATTTTCGATAGTTTTACAGCCAGACGTTTTACAGCCGATGAATACATGATAA
Source organism: Bacteroidales bacterium (assembly GCA_038325075.1). GTDB lineage: Bacteria > Bacteroidota > Bacteroidia > Bacteroidales > Lentimicrobiaceae > Lentimicrobium. Next base: position 2,695 of record JBBQIQ010000155.1, read on the forward strand.
ATGCACCGGTATCCTGTGTGGCTTCAATGAGGTTGGTAGCCAGAACAACCGGTTCTCCGGTAATTTCACGAAGATGTTCAATTACAATTCCGCTGTAGCGGGGATCAGCATTGATTCCGGTTCCAATGGCTGTTCCTCCCATATTTACTTCGAGAAATAACCCCACATTTTGATTCAATCGTGCAATTTCTTCACCAAGCATAACTGCGTATGCTTCAAACTCCTGACCCAACGTCATAGGAACAGCATCCTGCAACTGGGTTCGACCCATTTTTATAACATGCGCAAAATCAATTGATTTGTTTTTAAAAGATGCGATCAGTTCTGTCAGAACTTCCACCAGTTTTGCGTTGCTTTTGATCAGGGCTATTTTAATGGCTGTAGGATATGCATCGTTGGTTGACTGTGAGAGATTTACATGGTTGTTTGGATGGCAGAATTCATATTGACCGCGCTCATGCCCGAGGATTTCAAGCGCCCGGTTGGCAATCACTTCGTTGGCATTCATATTGGTTGAAGTACCGGCACCACCCTGTATCATATCCACAACAAAGTGAAAACTATATTTACCATTGATAATTTCGTTGCAGGCCCGCACGATTGCATCTGAGAGCGACTTACTGAGCAGCCCCAGATCGTAATTGGCTTTGGCTGCAGCCAGTTTAACCATAGCCAGCGATTCGGCCAGCACAGGATAAAAATTCAACTGTACACCCGAAATGTTGAAATTTTCAAGCGCCCGCAGGGTCTGTATTCCATAGTAGTATTCGTATGGAACTTCGCGAAAGCCCAAAAGGTCATGTTCTGTCCGTGTCCGACCCGATTCATACTGGGCAGCAGAACTGATCATGCGCGCATTGGCCTGCCGCATCCGGCGTGAAATAACCCGCGAAATGTTCGAAAATATTTTAAGCGCTGTATGGCCGTTCAACTCAAAAAAATCTTTCTTCAGGAGAAGTGCGGTTGTTATTTGTTTTGCCCGCGCACTGGTGCTGTGCGGTGAATCTTCCGTTAACGAGCCTTCGCCCAGAAAATCATAACGACTGAAATAGCTTAACTTAGTCTCAGCCCCGAAAGGTGATTTTTTAAACAAATCAACCTCCCCGTCGTATATTATGAAGATGGCTTCGCGCTGACCGTTCTCGTAGAACAGGTATTCCCCGGTTTTGAATTTTCTGATTTCAACCGCTGTGGCAACATCCAGCAATTCGGTTTCGTTCAGGCCTTTAAACAATTCAATGTCGATGATGAACTTTTTAATTTCATTTAGTTCCATGGTAGAGATTTTTAGAGTTTTAAGTTTTGTTTCTTTACGAATTCTATTATTTCCAGGCTCTTCGTACCGTATTTGCGGCAAATTTTTATTGAATCTGAAGTTTTTCCGCCTAATTAACATTCTGCTTAAAATCAGGCTTGATATCACTCCGACAGTATCTTATCAAGGCATCACCCGCCGGCCTGAAGTTCAGTTTAAGTGCACGGTTCCAGTCCTGGCAGGCCTCTTCCGGTTTGCCAGTCTGATATAAGGCAACCCCGCGATTGTACCAGGCTTCGGCATAATCCGGTTTAATCCTGATCGCGTCATTAAAATCGTTGACAGCACCTCCGAAGTCTCCGGCTTTGCCTTTCAGGATACCGCGGTTGTTCAGCGCAAGCAGGTAATTGTTGTTCCTGATAAGCGAAAGATCATAGTATTTCATGGCTTCTTCTGCATTGTTGGCAGCATCGTAATAGTTGGCCAGGTAAAAATAGCCATGAGCCATATCTGCATCCGATCGTTTCTTTTCAATCACATCGGTCAGCAGGGTGGGGGTATCTTTCCAGGTTTTGGTGCGATTGAAAGTTGCCGTTCCAAGCAGTATTACAATGAGTCCTGAGGCGAAAAGCAACAAGCGGAAATTCATTTTATCAAGGGAAGCCCGCGACTCCAACAATCCGCTGAAAATGCGGGCAACGATCATAAACAGCCCAATGTAGGGAATGTAGGTGTAGCGGTCGGCAGTGATGAAGATCCTTGACCAGAAAAGTGGCAACACCATCGAAATGGTTAACAGGAAGAACAAACTCCCAAAAATAAATTCGCGCCGGTTTTTACCGGAGAACCAGATACCGGCTATTACCATAACCGGAACAATCGCCAGGGCGTAAATATAGTTTGGCAGATTCCCGTTTGTCATTTCCGGAAAGGCATAAATGGCCGAAAGATTGGTTGGGATTACCAGTTTGATCATATAAAAGGCCAACCCATAAATGATCAGGGAGAAACGCTGAAGGATGGAATAATCCTGTTCCAACACGGTGATATGACCGAAGGAACCGGCAGCTTTTATAGCAACCAGCCCAAAGATAACCGACAATGCGATAAACGGAAGTTTTTCTGTGATCAACCTGATGCTGAACCTGCGATTTTTGAGATAATCCATCAAAAACAGGATCAGCGGGAAGGTGGCCGCCATCGATTTGGAAAATAGTGCCAGAACAGCAAAAAGCAGGGCAACCAGATAATGCTTTGTCTTTAATCCTTCGTCAAGGTATTTGTCCCATGCCAGTAAACCCGACAGAAAAAAGAGTGAGTAAAGCCCTGAACTACGGGTCGAGATCCAGGCAACCGCTTCAACATGCATGGGATGGATGGCGAAAAGCAGTGCAACAATGCCGGCCGGCAGGTAACCCTTCATCCACCTTTTCATGAGTTGATAGACCAGCAGGGTATTCAGCAAATGGAGCAGAAGGTTGGTGAGGATGTAAGGCCATGTCGTATCGCCCGAAAATCTGTGGTTGATCGCGAAGCTAAGCACTGCCATTGGCTGATACATGCCCAGATGAAAGTTGCTGAAAATAATAGCCGCGTTTATCGGGCCTTCGGTGCTTACGGAAGGGTCGGAAAGATATTCCCCATCGTCCCAGCCTATCAGAAAATCATTTCTCAGGGTGCCGGAATAAACAATGAAAGTGAAAAGCAAAATAATTGCTATCAGAAACCTTTCGGGCATTATGTTGATATTGCCCGGAAGTTTGATGGTTGACGATTCAGGTTTCCCTGATATAGCATTTGATTTTGTTCCCTGTTTGACCATGACTTAGTCTGGAAAATATGTAGGTAAAATTCTGGTGCAAAGGTAAAAGATTAAAGGTTTTTAAAGCCTTCTTCAAAAATGTTCAAAAACTGTTGACTTAATTTTCAGATTTTACGTTTAGAGGTAATTGCTTTTAATATTGTTCTTTTTTTGCAAAACACAATTTCAATCCGTAAATTTGAAGTTAATTTACTGCAAAATCGATTTATAAACCATTTTGACTTCTATCAACATGAAAAAATTAACAATTTCAATATTGGCGGTATTGTCCGTTTTAATATTCAGCTCCTGTGGAGGTAAAAAGGGAAAGATCCTTACCGAAAGGATTCAATACGATGTTACCATCAAAACCCCGGAAGTTGACCTGGAATGGTGGGTTCAGAACCTCGAAGGGCCAAAGCGTGAAAAATTGGTTCAGGCAATTATAAACTCAGCGAATGCCGGAAAACTGAAAATCTTCGATGTGATGACCAATAAGCAGATGACCGTTGCCGAGTTGAAGGACAGGAGCGTCAGAACAGAATTACTCACCATGCAGCGGTCTTACACACCGTATGAAAATTATGACACCCTCGTAAATCGCGAATTACAGCTTTCAGATATCTCCAGGCTCAGGTTTCTCGAAGAGTGGTACCTGAATGAAGAAACCGGATTTATAACCAAAAAGGTTATTGCCATCAGTCCCCTGGTCGAAAGTTACACCGAGTCAGGCGAGCTAAGGGGCTATAATCCGCTTTTCTGGCTTTCGTTTGAAAAGAAGTTTCCGCTGGAAGCGAAGTAGGGCCGGGGAGTAACATCCCCTTGTCCCCCATTCCCTGCCCTTAGCCAATAAGGGACGAAAGTATGGGACAAGGGACGAAACTTTCTATGCTCCATGCTCTTTGCCCTGTGCCCTGCGCCCTGTGCCCTGAGCCCTGTGCCCTGAGCCCTTTTGCCCTGCGCCCGGAGCCCTGCGCCCCGAGCCCTGTGCCCTGCGCCCTGCGCCCTGCGCCCTGCTACAAATTTTTACCTACTTTTGCAGCCCTTAATTCTTCTGAATGCAATATAACTTTCACACACTTCCCAACGGTATTCGCATTGTTCACCGGCATTCCGACAGTCTTGTTGGCCACCTCGCGGTTATGGTGAATACCGGTTCACGCGATGAGCTTGCGGGTGAAGAAGGTCTTGCGCATTTTATCGAGCATGTTATTTTTAAAGGTACAGGCAAACGAAAAATGCATCATGTGCTGGGGCATCTCGAAAACATCGGGGCCGACCTGAACGCTTACACAACCAAGGAAGAAACCTGTATTCACGTCTCTTTTCTGAACGCTTACTATCCACGGGCTATTGCCTTCTTTGCTGATATCCTGTTCAACTCCACTTTTCCCGATAAGGAGATTGCCAAAGAAAAGGATGTTGTGCTCGATGAAATTAACTCATACAAGGACTCCCCATCGGAACTGATTTTTGACGAATTTGAAGAGATGCTTTTTGCCGGACATCCGCTTGGCAGGTCAATCCTTGGCGTCCCTTCATCGGTTCGCAGGATAAGTCGCAAAAAGATACTTTCCTTTATTGGTAGCCATTACAACACCGATCAACTGGTAGTCAGTTCAGTTGGTAATATTTCATTTAGCCGTCTGGTAAAACTCGTTTCAGCTTCATTCGGTTTAATACCGGCCAACCTGCGTACGCAGCCCCGGCCTGAATTCACCCCGATGCCTCCAAAGCAGGTTATTCAACCACGAAGGGTATTCCAGACACATTGTATCATAGGCAATTATGCATACGGCTACAGCAACCCGGGAAGAACAGCACTCGCCCTGCTCACGAATTTACTGGGTGGCCCTGCTATGAACTCGAGGTTGAGTATGGCCCTGCGCGAACGCAACGGGCTTTCATATAATATCGAGTCCGTTTATACCCCTTATGCCGAAACCGGCTCGTTTATGGTGTATCTCGGTATCGACAATGGTTCAACCGACAGGGCAATAAGTCTGGTTTACAACGAGTTTAATAAATTGATGGAAAAAAACCTTGGTGTGATGCAATTGCACACAGCCAGGCAGCAATTTATCGGCCAGTTGGCCATTTCGTTTGATTCAAACCTGAACGATGTTCTATCCATGGCCAAAAGCCTTTTGGTTTACAATACTGTAGATACCCACGAGGTGCTGATAAATAAAATCAACGCGTTAACTGCTGCTGAAATCAGGGAGGCAGCCAATCAGGTTTTCAAACGGGAAGATATGAGTATGCTTGTTTATAAAAAGCGTTGATTATGGGTAAATTGAAGGAAAAGCCACAATTTGAAACAACACTGCCTGAATTTGAAGCCTATGCATCGGCATTTTCCTCGCCTGAAGCTGATTTGCTTGCAAGGCTTTCGCGCGAAACCCATTTTGCTTCAACCACGCCCGGGATGCTTTCGGGCAATATGCAGGGCCTTTTGCTCAGGATGATAAGCCAGATGATGCAGCCGGGATGTATTCTGGAAATCGGAACTTTTACCGGTTATTCTGCCGTTTACCTTGCACAGGGTCTTAGACCTGATGGTGTGCTGCATACAATTGATAACAATCCTGAAGTAGCTCACATTGCCGACAGGTATTTCCATGAATCAGGATTAATTCATCAGATTGTTCAGCATCAGGGCAATGCTGTTGATGTTTTACCAACATTGTCCGGCCCTTTCGACCTTGTATTTATTGATGCCGATAAGGAAA
>JBBQIQ010000156.1:0-8480 GCA_038325075.1 Bacteroidales bacterium
CCCCTTTTTTCTCCTTGTCATTTACTTAGAAGCTGGACTTCCAACCGAAGGAACCCGGGTTTCCAGAATTGTAACCAGAAATATCAACCCCAAAACAACAGATTATCATTAATTATTCCGGTGGCTAAAAGAAAATTAGAACGATTTGCTGAAAATGCAACATTTCCGCACCTGTTTCAGCCGACTTATGAAGAACTTCAAACAGGTTTTGATCAGAAAGGCCAATGGCAAAATTATTTCGGCAATAGCCAGCCCATCATTCTTGAACTTGGTTGTGGCAAAGGAGAATACACCCTTGCACTTGCTGCCCAACACCCGGAAAATAACTACATCGGAATTGACATAAAAGGTGCCCGGTTATGGCGGGGGGCAAAAACTGCCATTCAGAATAAATATGCCAATGTCGCTTTTCTGCGGATGCGCATCGACATGATCCTGTGTGCATTTGAACCTCAGGAAATTTCCGGCATCTGGATTACCTTCCCCGACCCACAGCCTCACAAAGCCCGCAAACGGCTTACTTCGCCCATGTTCCTCGAGCGTTACAAGCAGATTTTGAAGCCGGGAAGCATCCTTCACCTGAAAACCGACAACACTGCTTTTTTTGATTTTACCCTTGGCACCATTGCTTCAGAAGGGCACGAATTGCTGATGCATACTTTTGATCTCTACAACAGTCATCTGCAGGAAGATGTGATGCTGACGCAGACCCATTACGAAAAAATTTTCCTGGCTCAGGGAATGCCCATCAAATACCTTCGTTTCAAACTCAAAGTATAAATGGAAAAGCTCCCCGGAAAGGATCATTACACATTTTTTGAGAATGTGTTCGAGGTTGTAAAACTGATTCCGTACGCAAGGGCTACTTCCTATGGAGCCATAGCCAATTATCTCGGGAGTCGCGGCTCTGCCCGCATGGTTGGATGGGCGATGAATGCATCGCATCACTCAACTGTATCCATACCGGCCCACCGGGTGGTAAACCGCAACGGGTTGCTTACCGGAAAGCATCATTTTGGAAGCCCCGATCTGATGCAACAATTACTTGAGAGTGAAGGAATTGTTATTGAAAATGATCAAATTAAAAACTTTGGAGAAATTTTCTGGGATCCGGCCAAAGAGATAGGATTCTGATTTGAACATCTCCAGGAAATCAGTTTTTTACAATCTTTTTTATTTCCAGATTATCGTCCTGAATAAGTCTTACAATATACATCCCGTTTGGGAAATCTCTCATATCTACCTCCGTTCTGGATTCAACAATCTGTTTGGCCAATAATTCCCTGCCATTGAGGTCGCTGATTAGCAAACTTCCGGATGCGGGTGCCTGATCAAGGTGAATGGTAAGAAAATCGCCAACGGGGTTGGGCACTATTCTGATTTCAGAATCGTTTGCGGGCTGGTTTACAGCCATCGTAACACCATCCCAACCTGCCATCCGGGCCATCATCCACCACATGGCTTTAGCATGACGCAGAGCACCCCGCTGCCCGATGTGGTCACCGTCCTCGGTATAAGTGCCGTCCATGTCAACAAGGTTGTCTGCATGAATGGCCTGAAAAGTCTGCAGGGTTCCGCCATAATCAGTCCAGGTTACTTCCCTCCGCTCATTGGCATCGCTCCAACACAGAATATCATCGTAATCAAATAGAATCCTGTCAGAGGATGCTTTTACAAAGTCACGGATATACTCATGCTTTATATGGCGCTGATAGCCATTTTCGTTCAGATTTTCGTTGGCATCCACCGGGCCGGTTGTATAAAAAACCCTGGTTGGAAACCCATAGGCTGTGCAATAGGCATTGTAATCATTGGTGGCATTCAGGTATGTATCCATACTTACTGAATTTCCGGTAAGGTCAGAATCCCCTGCATCAAGTCCCCATCGCCGACTGCCTTCCGGTCCATATTCGGAGCGCCCGGCCCATCTTACCTGATAAACAGGATCGGGCGTACCTGAAGGCCAGTTATTACCGGTCATATCCCAGCACCAGCCAAAACCCATGGCAGCAATCTGAAGGTTATTGGTGTTGCAATAGGTCAGGTGCGCTTTGGTCTGGCTGATGGCAGTGGCATTGGTAAACCAGTCTTCCTCTCCATAATTGTAGATCCAGCCACTGGCATTGGTATAGTCGCCCCAGGTTGCCCGGCTCAGGCGCAGATGCTGGTCGGTATAGCCTTCTGGAGTCCCTGATTCTTTGATATTAACCTGGAATCTGGTATCAATATTCTCCAACAACTGGCAACCAATTCTATAACCTTTGGAATGGGACTCACCTGCTATAATCACCCACATTTTTTTAACCTCATTCAGGTAGGCCTGGGGTATTCGGTCATATTCAGCCACAACTGTGTGATCGGCTATGATCTGCGAAAACAGGGTTGGCGGAAATAAAAAACCAATGAATAAGATCAAAGGGATAAGTAAATCTTTAATGGTAATCATCCTGATATAATTTTAGGTTGTTATTTGTAAAGGTGCTTTTCAAGACAACTTCAACTGCCCGTTTACCGGATTCAATTTACAAATATAAATCAAAAAATGGCAAAACAGAAACCCTGCAATTAACATTAATGTGCAAACGAATCTAACCTAAGTTAAGCGATTTTCCTTTTCAAATCGCTCAATTAGGGTCAAATTGTAACTTCTCTAATTTATTTTTAGACAGGTCTTTATACCGGAACCAATATGTTAGGTATCATATTTTAAATCAGGCTCAGAGATCTTCTGTATATTATCCTGATGGATTTGCCTTCCGTGGTCAGCGTGACTATCCAATCAATCATAACAACCAAACAGCAATTCCACTAAACAAAACCACCGTTCAAATGTTAATCCTGCGCATAAATGATTAATTTTGCATCTTCAAACGGATTTATTCCTTTCCGGGAAAATGTTTGAGTTATAAAGAAGAGGGGAGAGACCAGGCTCAGCGAACCTCTGGCAACCATCCGCCAACCGGCCGAACGGTGCCAATACCTGTTCCCTGCAAAGGGAAGCTTATAATTGAAACACATACGCGTTGTGCTTTCCGGCCTTCCTGATTGTGTTTTTTATTGTTCAACTGTCTGCCTGACGTGGATTTGCTGTTGCAGCATCCCATCAAGCAACTTCAAAATAATTGATATGGCCAATGTGAAAAATATATACCGGGAAATTGAAAACAGGGTTCTGGTGCTTGACGGCGCCATGGGAACCATGATACAACAGTATAAACTCGGCGAGTCGGATTACCGCGGTGAGCGATTCAGTAATCACCCGGTGGATGTAAAAGGCAACAACGACCTGCTGTGTCTTACCCGGCCTGATATTATTCGTGAAATCCATGCTTCCTATCTTGAAGCAGGCGCTGATATCATCGAAACCAACACCTTTAACAGCACCAGCATTTCGATGGCCGACTACCGGATGGAATCGCTGGTTTATGAGATCAACAAAGCTGCTGCTGAAATTGCCCGTGCGGTTGCCGATGAATTTACCATGCAAAATCCGGCCAAACCGCGTTTTGTAGCCGGCGCTATCGGACCAACCAACAAGACTGCTTCCATGTCACCCGATGTGAACGACCCGGGATTCAGGGCGGTACATTACGACGACCTGGTAAAATCATACTCCGAACAGGTGACCGGCCTGATCGATGGCGGTGCGGAACTGTTGCTGGTGGAAACCATATTTGATACCCTGAACGGCAAAGCAGCGCTTTTTGCCATCAATGAAGCTTTACGGAATCGTGAAATCCGGCTGCCCGTGATGGTTTCGGGCACCATTACCGATCTGAGCGGGCGAACCTTGTCGGGACAAACATTGGAAGCCTTTCTAAACTCTGTTTCTCACATTGACCTTCTGAGCATTGGTTTTAACTGCTCGCTGGGAGCAGAACAACTCAGACCGTTTATTGAAGAATTATCATCCAAAGCACCTTTTTATGTAAGCGCTTATCCGAATGCAGGACTGCCAAACCAGTTTGGCGAGTACGATGAAACCCCGCTCGAAATGGCCGGTCATGTGAAGCCAATCCTTAACAGTCGTGCTGTAAACATCATCGGGGGCTGCTGCGGCACCACTCCGGAGCATATCCGCGAGCTGAGCCTACTGGCTGCAAGCGCCGAAGTCCGGAAACGTCCGGTCATACCCAAAAGCCTTAAACTGAGCGGGCTTGAGCCCCTTCAGACCTTCGAAGGCAGCAATTTTATCAACATCGGGGAGCGAACGAATGTTTCCGGTTCCAAAAAATTTGCGCGGCTGATCCGTGAAGAGAAATTCGATGAAGCCCTGTCTGTGGCCCGACAACAGGTTGAAAACGGCGCACAGGTCATCGACATCAACATGGACGATGCCATGCTCGATGCTGAAAAATCAATGGTACGCTTTCTTCACCTGATCATGGCTGAGCCGGAAATCGCTAAAGTGCCGGTAATGATTGATTCTTCGCGGTGGAATGTGATTGAAGAAGGGCTTAAATGCCTGCAGGGGAAAGCTATTGTCAACTCCATCAGCCTAAAGGAAGGAGAAGAAGTTTTCAGAGAACACGCCCGGCTGGTCCGCAGTTACGGGGCTGCCGCCGTGATTATGGCCTTTGACGAACAGGGGCAGGCAGCCAGTTTTGAGCGAAGGATTGAAATCTGCCAAAGAGCCTACAACATTTTAGTAAATGAAATCGGATTCCCGCCCGAAGACATTATTTTCGACCCCAACATCCTCACCATTGCCACTGGCATTGACGAGCACAACAATTACGCGATGGACTTCCTGAAAGCCACTACCTGGATCAAGGAAAATCTGCCTTTTGCCAGGGTCAGTGGTGGTATCAGCAACCTTTCCTTCTCTTTCCGGGGCAATGAAATTCTGCGCGAAACCATGCATTCGGTTTTCCTCTATTATGCCGTGAAAGCCGGGATGGATATGGGCATTGTGAATGCCGGCAACCTGCCTGTTTACGATGACATCGACCCCAGGGAACTTGAACTGATTGAAGACGTGCTCTTTAATCGCCGGCAGGATGCTACCGAAAGGCTGACTGCTTATGCAGCACAAATGGGGCAGGCAGAAGCGAAAGAGGAAAGAACCGAGGCATGGCGCAGCCTTCCGCTCGAAGAGCGGTTATCGCATGCACTGGTACACGGATTGGATGCCTACATTGCAGGCGACGTTGAAGAAGTAAGGCCGTTGTACAAGAAATCGCTGGATGTGATTGAAGGCCCGCTGATGAAAGGGATGAACATCGTTGGTGACCTTTTCGGTGAAGGTAAAATGTTCCTGCCCCAAGTGGTGAAAAGTGCCAGGGTGATGAAGAAGGCAGTGGCTGTGCTCCTCCCCTACCTCGAAGCCGAAAAAGTGGCAGGCGAAAGCCGGTCGGCAGGCAAAATCCTGATGGCTACAGTAAAAGGCGATGTACATGACATCGGTAAAAACATAGTAGGCGTGGTGCTTGGTTGTAATAACTACGAAGTGATCGATCTGGGCGTGATGGTACCAGCCGCCAGGATACTGGAGCAGGCCATACTTCACAAAGTAGATATCATCGGACTAAGCGGACTGATCACCCCTTCGCTTGAAGAAATGGCGCATGTGGCCAGCGAAATGGAGAAAGCCGGCCTCAAGATTCCACTCCTGATCGGAGGGGCTACAACCAGCGAAATGCACACTGCCGTGAAAATAGCACCAGGCTATTCAGAGCCGGTGGTGCATGTGCGCGATGCCAGCCGGGCCACTTCCGTGGTTGCCAGCCTGCTTTCGGCAGATCAGAAACCTGCTTTTACAAGTGCTTTGAGCCAACGCTATGCAGGCTTGCGCACCAAACACCTGAACACCCGCGCCGGGGTTACCTATCTTCCGTTGGAAGTGGCCCGTGCCAACCGGTTTAACCCGGAATGGGAAACCTACTCACCCCCGGTTCCGAAGAAAACCGGGATTACCCGATTTAAAAGCTGGCCGCTGGAAGAGATCAGTAAATTCATTGACTGGACTTATTTTTTCTATGCCTGGAAAATAGGTGCCAAATACCCCGAAATCTTCGATGATCCTGCCAAAGGCGTGGAAGCCCGCAAACTCTTTGATGATGCCCAGATTATCCTCCGAAGAATGATCAATGAGAAAATGGTTCAGGCTGATGGGGTTATCGGACTTTTTCCGGCCCGTTCAATCAATGAAAGCGTCGAAATATCGGATGAAGTCACGGGTAAACATCTCGATACTTTTCACTTTCTCAGAAATCAGGAGGAGAAAGAGGCGGGGGTGCATAATCTCTGCCTCGCCGATTTTATAGCCCCGGCCGAAACCGGAATCAAGGATTATGTCGGATTTTTCGCTGTTACGGCTGGTTTGGGCGTTGAAAAACATGCAGAAAAGTATATTGCGGAAAATGACGACTACAACGCCATCATGGTAAAAATCCTTGCCGACAGGCTGGCTGAGGCTTTTGCAGAAGTGCTTCATCTTTACGTCCGAAAGGAATACTGGGGTTATGCACCGGATGAGAACCTGCCGTTGGATCAAATTCTGAGTGAGGGATACGATGGCACACGTCCGGCACCGGGATACCCGGCCTGTCCCGAACACAGCGAAAAGAGAAAACTTTTCGATCTGCTAAAAGTTGAAGAATCGGGTATTCACCTTACTGAGAACTATGCAATGTACCCGGCAGCGGCGGTGTGCGGATATTATTTTGCGCATCCGGAGTCGCAGTATTTTAATGTAAGCCGCATCAGCCGCGATCAGGTTGCTGATTACGCGTCCCGCAAAGGGTTGACTGTGGCTGAAATTGAGAAATTACTGACGCAGAATTTGAATTACTGAGGCTCTGACTTTAGTTTAGAATAGAAATTTAAAATAAATAGTTGGCAGTTGGCAAGTTGGCAAAATAATCGATTACTGATTGATAACAGATGAAAAGTTGGCAAATGATCTCGTCTTTTGGGACGAGAGCAGTAGGCAAATCAATCAATTTTTGATTGAATGCAGATGAATAGTTGGTAGTTGTTCTCTTCTTTTGGGACGAGAGCAGTTGGCAAGAGACAGTTGGCAGTTGGCAAATAACAGTTGGCAAAATAATCAATTACTGATTGAAAGCAGATTAAAAAACTGGCAGTTGGCAAAGAACGCAGGAAACAGGACCTCCAGGATGAAATAGAAAAGTTAATAAATCTATAAACGTTTTTTACTCCCGTTTACTCCTTGCCAACTGCTTTTTACCAACGGCCTTTTTACCAACGGCTTCCTGCCAACTGCTCCTGACATCTGTCGGGATTGCCAACGGCCAACTAAATATAATTGCTGTTTACCTGAAATTAAACAAAAGGAATGAAACTAACCGAACACATTGCCCGCCGGAACGGAAAAACACTCTTCAGCTTCGAGCTGCTTCCACCGCTTAAGGGAGAAAATTTCGAATCGACCAGCCAAACCATCGATCCGTTGATTGAATTCAATCCATGCTGCATTGACGTTACTTACCACAGGGAAGAGATCATTTACAAAGAAAGGGCCGATGGGTTGCTGGAAAAGCGAACCATACGCAAACGCCCCGGAACAGTTGGTATTTCTGCGGCCATAAAATTCAAATACAACATTGATGTCGTACCGCATATTATTTGTGGTGGTTTTACCCGTGAAGAAACTGAAAATGCCCTGATTGACCTGTATTTTCTTGGCATTGATAACATCCTGCTTGTACGGGGTGATAACCCGGCCGGTGAGAAAATATTCCGGCCGGAACCTGCTGGAAACCAATATGCCATTGACCTGGTAAAGCAGGCTGTGGATATGAATCACGGGGTTTACCTGGAGGAAGACATTATCAATGCAAACCCAACCGGGTTTTGCATCGGGGTGGCCGGTTATCCTGAAAAACACGCCGAATCACCAAATATTGCTGCCGACATTGCCCACCTGAAAGAAAAAGTAGATGCCGGTGCCAGTTACATCGTTACCCAGATGTTTTTCGACAATGCAGCCTTTTTTAAGTTTGAAAAAGCCTGCCGCGAAGCCGGTATCCTGGTACCAATCATTCCAGGGCTTAAACCTCTTTCAACCCGGTTGCACCTTTCAACCCTGCCTAAAACCTTTTCCATCGATTTACCTGAAGCCTTAGCCAAAGAAGCCGAAAAATGCACCGATAATCAGCAGATAAAACAACTTGGTGTAGAATGGGCCATCACTCAGAGCCGCGAACTGATAAAGTCGGGTGTACCGGTGCTTCACTTCTATTCCATGGGGAAAAGTGATAATATCAGGAAGATTGCGAAGGAAGTGTTTTGAATGCAGATTTCGGATTGCGGATTGCGGATTTCCCTCCGAGACGGGAAGTAGGGACGAGGGACGGTTCCTTATGTGGAAAGCATTACTACTAAGTGAGTGACAAGGGGAAAAGGAGAATGGGGGACTGGGGGACGGTTCCTTCGGTGGAAAGTCCTGCCCCATTTCCCCTGGTCTTCTTGTCTGTTTCTAAAGAGACGAAACCTCACCTTTCAAAGCCATGCCC